>NZ_JAMPOG010000002.1:0-209222 GCF_028480065.1 Providencia sp. PROV189 | reverse complement strand
TTTTATCATTAAGACCTTCTAGCTGTCCTATTCTCTAACCTTTTACGTTGATGAATAGCTTATTTAAAATAAAAAAAAACCTCTAAAGAGAGGCCTATCATTTGTCAAAAACGTTCAATTATAATATGTTAATATATGTTTTGCGCGCGCACTCGTCGTTCTGATTTTATTACTGGCTGAGCGCATAAAATATCAATATCTAACTGAATATTTAATGTTTCTAAACAGCCTAAAATAAAACTTTCGGCAACTTGTATTCTCTCACGTATTTCCCCTTCCCGTACTTTATATTTCCGACCAATAGCCCGCTTTGAATAACCTTTAACATAATAGTCCTCAATATAACTACGTTCACGCTCCATACCAACAACCCCAAGTTTGGCAACACATAAATCGATAACCAAACCATCTTCATCACTACACATTGGCCTACTCTTGCTTGTTGATGTTACCAAATCACGAAAACCAGCGGAGACAGATGACCAACCTATCGCACCACAATGATCGCCATATGACCAACCACCCCAATATGTAAGAATTTGTTGTACGTTTCTATTCATCATTTGCAACCTACCTTTCCTACACTGTTTTTAACTAATAACCCAACTCATACTGCACCTTAAGCTCAGCTTTAGACGCTTTTATATTCAACTCACCAATAACAATATAAGTAGTATTAGACTACCAATATTTCTGTTTGTCAATTACAATAAAAATTGTATTATATCTAATAACAATAATTTTTATTCTTTATAAGAGGTTAACCTCATGTCACTAGCAAGCAGGATCCGGCAACGCCGGCAAGAACTAAACTTAACCCAGACTGAGTTAGCAGAAAAAGCGGGGATCAGTCAGCAATCAATCGAATCCATTGAAAATGGTAGAACCAAAAAACCAAGAAATATTATAGAGATAGCAAAAGCTCTTCAATCTCATCCTGAATGGCTACTCAACGGCAAAAGCATTATGCCAATATCCGAGGTCAATAGCCGACGAATTCCACTATTAAGTTATGTCCAAGCTGGGTTATTTAAGGATGCCAACCCGATCACTGACTATGAAGGGAATTTCGAATACATCTTAGTTGATGACGATATCAGCGCGAATGCATTTGCATTACGGGTTGAAGGCGACAGCATGACACCTGAGTTTAAAGAAGGTGACATCGTAGTGATTGATACCGAGATCTGGCCTAACCCAGGTGAATTTGTGTTTGCGAAAAATGGCGGGAACCAAGGAACATTCAAAAAATATCGGCCTACAGGTATTGGTACTGGTGAGTTTGAATTAGTGCCTCTTAACCCTGATTACCCAACGTTGAACAGTCACGATTATCAAATTTCACTCATTGGTGTCATGGTTGAGCACCGCATTTACCGCCGCAAAAGATAATTCTCTAGACCCCTCTCTTAACGCGTTTTCTCTGCAAACAAGAAAACGCGTTATCAAACACAGTAATTTTCTTTCTATTAAAAACAAGCAAATAGGTTTCTCAACCGAGAAATTACTACATTCATAGTTTACATTTACTATTTATATAGTAATATAACCATCGTAATACTAATTATACTGTAATAAAGTCAGCCTTCTTCAACCTAGGAGAACAAAAATTGAACGATGCATCAATAAAGGGATAGACGACTAACATGAATTTGCAGGTGAACTGTATTGGGTCGGTAATACCAGTGTTTAGTCTTGTAATACCGACAAAATCAAAGTTCAGTGAAAACATCTTGTTCACTTAATCATTTGAGGTTTTATGATGGATTTAGAACATATTATTAAAGAAAACACACAGGTAATGCGCCAATTAATTGCCATTCTACAGTCTAAGGGAGGCTGTTTTAACAGCGATAATATTGAAAATAATGCACATCAATCTTTTGTTTACTCTCACACAGGTGGAACAGACTCACCTATAGAAAAAGATATTGATATTAATAGCCTTACATTAAAACAAATTATTGCATTATGTGTAATATATAAAGGCAATTTTGAGCAACTCACAGGATCACATATTAAGAAAATCAATCAAATATTAGATTTAAATACTACAGAGCAGCATAGGCAAATCGAAGCTTTACATATGACACTGGTAAATTTAGAACAAGTTACAAAATTGCCGAATATTGCTATTCATAATTTATGTATAGAAATTTTAGCAAATTGGGATAACTTACATGGCATTGCTGAACGTTGTGAATTTGTCCTATCCCTTATCAGTTCTAAACACGTAATTGAAGATAAAACAATTCATGTTGACCCTAATATTCTATTTTCACAAGCAGAGAGCCTTATACTGCAATTAGCTAAAAATGGATATCGAAATGAAGCAGTGGAAATTCTTAATCAATTTAAAGCAAAAAAACTAAATCAAGTCGCCATAGAACATTTACCTGAGGTCATCAAAATAGCAAAAGGTATATTAAAAAATTAACCCTCTGCATTTTATCTCGTCGCAAAGATTTATTTTAATATTTAGGAGTTTTTATGGTGAATCAAAATAATGATAGTCCGCTCTACCTTAAAGTCGCTCGTGATGCGATACGTCTCGAAAGATCAGGTAAATACTTTGAAGCGTCCAAAGCATGGTCACAAGCTAATCGATTATCGCGTGTTTATCGTAACCAAATATGGTGTGAGCGCCGTGCTGATTTTTGTTATATGCAAATTCAAAGAGAAAAATATAAACTCATGGCTGACGATGAGTCTACAGAAAATTCTCTGATATGACACATATCAACAGTATCTTTCATATAAAAATCGTTTAAACAACTCGCTATTTTTAATAGCAGGTTAATATTGTTAGCTTTTTATGCCAGCTGTGAAATAATGTTTTTATCTTTACAATAATACAGGGGATTATCTCTGTTGTTATATGTTTTTATACTTTTCACAGCCTATTATCATGACTTTTTCAATAAACCTACTTATCCTTAAGTAGAATATATTTCCTTCGCAAAAAATATCGGGTAAATTATATAGATATAAAATGGAGTGATCATATGAACCCGATAGTAGTAAAGACAAGAAAAAATCTATTAAGATTACAAGCAAAATACCTAGCCCAAAATAAAGGTATTACTATCGATGATGCTTTTGATCTTTTATTAAAGCCTAACAATGACGCTAAAAATTCGCTCATATACACTCATCGTGTAAGAAAAGGTAGGCGGCAACATCAACCCTCTTCACTTTTAACCGGCTTACTCAATAAAACCTATGTAAGAGATTGGACAAAAACCAAATAATATTTCATCCGCCTATTAGATATGGTAACTAATAAGCTACTAGGGGGGTTTACTTAAAAGGAAGTATCAATGAGCGTATTAAAAAGGGTTGTTACAGGGAAGTATTCTCTCGCTGTTACAGTTTGGGGTTTTTGGCTATTTTTAGAGCTATGCAACTCCGCCGTATTTTTACTAATGAAAAGTAGTGATGCTATTCCAATCAAAACACAGCTTTTTCTTATCTTTTTTCTATTCATATTTAAAACATCGTATTCTATCGCTATTATAACGGGCGTTTTTCACATGTTAAAAAGCAAAGTGACGATTTGGCGTGTCGTTGTTATCCTGTTGTTAAGTGTTCAAATTATCTGTTTAATAATCGCGATGATAAATTGGTGTATGGTCGCCCTACCTGACATTATTAATTATCAGATATATGAAGAAAGTACTAAAAGCCTGTTTCAATGACAGGCTATAATTTAATACTGTCTGCCGGCATTAATCTGGCAATGCCCTAGGAATAGAGTATCACCTATTTGACTATGTTATTTCTATAAAGATTATATAGGCTCTAAATTCTCAAATTTATACAGTGCCCTCAATTTAAAAGGGGAACAAAAATAGTTTAACCCCATTGAAATCTTTATGCTTGAGTCTATAAATAGGCTTTGCATTGCTTTGATGGTGTCTTGTTGGGCTTTTATTACCCAGCTAATGAGTCTTTAGTGACATTTACCCCCCTATATGTTTTAATTTAACTTAAGGTTTGATGGTAAAAGAAAATTTTATGGGTTCATTAAAAAAGCTTGTTCAAGGTGAATATTCAATTCATCTTTTATTCATTATAATTTGGTATGTTGGAACTGCATCTATTCAATTTATTTTTGAAAAATACCCAACAGCTCATGGCATATATCGAATAGATACAATGCTTTATCTCTTTGCGACTTCAAGATTTCTTCAAGCTTTATTATCTTTAATTGCTTTTGTTGGTATTTTTTCGACACAAAGGAAGCAATTAACAAAAGTAGGGATGATTTATTTAATTATTATCGCACCAGCGTTATCCTTTTACATCGTCTCGTTTTATGATCTCATAATATATATCAATGCTGGTGATTGTGAGTCATCACCTTGGTGCATGAGGACTTACTTTACTAAATAGCAGGCATGATGATATTTGTCTGATCTTCGTTTTTACACAGCCAAATCAGATTATCAGAACATTAATTTAAACTTATCATATTGCAAAAATCTGATTACACCATAATAAGTCCATCAGTTCCTAAAAATTACGACCAAGAGGATATGCCACCAAAAGACAATGGTCATGAATAACGTTGTCAATTACACACACCAGATAATCTCGAGGAAAATTGTGAATATTCAGCTAGGTATTGATGTGTAATTTATTTTCTAGCATTTTCTTTCGCTTTCTGGTGAATTTTATCTTTCATTTCTTTTGTTATTTTTTGGTAAGTTTCTACAGTGCCATCATCAGAAACAGTATTCATAAAAATATCATCACCTCTTTTTTTAATTGTCACAGATACTTTTACAGGCTCGACCTCACCAAAATCTATTGGTTCTATTTTTCCATTGATTGTATAAGTCATTTTGGTCACTTTTTGCGTTAACACGCTAGAATTCGGGTCAAATTTCCACAAAGATTCTTGTTTTATTTCTTCTACATTATCACCTAGTTCAATCAGCAATGCATCTCTCGCAACACCATTCGGAGCTAGGATCATCAGTTTAAGAATTCTTACTTCGGGTGTATTATTTGTATCAAACCAATAGCCATATAAATCACTTGTTGAGTATGGTTGCGGGAGCACGTCAATTTTTGTCTTTTTTTCCGCTGTTTCATTTTCACCAGCCATACTGACACTGGTGATACAGAAAAGAGCGCATAGCATAACAACCAAAGAGAATATTTTTTTCATTATTTAAATACACAAATTTATTTATAGAGCTTTAGTCGCCAACAAATATCGACTACACCTCAAACAATCCATTTTTATCAAATCTTAATGTGCTGTAATAGGACAGATCATTAAATAGCTTTCCATTACCAAGAGTTGTCATTCCAGCTTTTTTCTCACAGTCACCATCTTTAACAAAACTCACGCTATCTACTCTTCATTTCAAGCCGAACGGAGCATCTGGTTTTCTGCCGCAGCCTACCAATAATGCAATCAGAGCAGCTGCCACGAATATTTTTCCATTATTCGTACTCTGCCCCTGAAACTATTTTTTGACCATTGGCACATTTAGCTACCACAAATCCATCATTTGCCCACATTTTTACCACATATGAGTCTGGGCTATTCTGAATTACTTTAACGGGATATTCACCAATTAATTGATTATACATCTTATTGACATCTGATTTGCATGGCGAAAATGGCATAGTGTCAGTTCCAAGTATTTGCTCATATTTTTCTTTTGGCGGATTGCCTGAATCTACAAGTTTATTTAATTCCTCCTTTGTATAAGATGTTCCTGCATAAACGCTAAAACCAATACAAGATAAAACAATTGCAATTATTGACTTTTTCATCATCCCATCCTCACACTCAGTTTTTTATTAATTTAATTGATGTTATACCGAAAGCAGCGTAAAACAAAGCAAACAATTAGGTACAAAAAACCTGCCGGAGCAGGTTATTCACTAGTGCTTGAGCTACCAATTCACTTGCTATTCAGAAAATTACTTACTAAATGCAATCAAAACAAAAATAGCAAGAGGAGGTGTGATGACCACATCTGCTACAACGGTAAATGGTGTAGCTATTATCTTTGCAATCAAATTACCTGCATTAAATGATTTCTGTTCTTCGGAAGCATACAGTTCAACAGTATATAATTCATTTAGTTTTGCATTGGAAGTTACTGGTAAGCTTATATCATTCCTATCAATAATATACCCTTTAATTGGCACAGTTCTTACCCAAGATGATTTATCATTTCCTTGTGCCCTATTCTTAAAGCCTGCCTGCTCTAAGGCCTTTATTTGTGCGTCAGTAAATTGAAATTTGGGATCAGTGTATACAAAGTAATTCTGCATAAATTCGATCGGTGATTGACTGTTGCTATTGGGAAGTATTTT
This sequence comes from Providencia sp. PROV189, assembly GCF_028480065.1. Classification (NCBI taxonomy): domain Bacteria; kingdom Pseudomonadati; phylum Pseudomonadota; class Gammaproteobacteria; order Enterobacterales; family Morganellaceae; genus Providencia; species Providencia sp. PROV189. The sequence continues at coordinate 202,880 of NZ_JAMPOG010000002.1, read as the reverse complement.
AATTCGAATTATTCCCTTGGGATTATCAAATGCAGTTAATGGGATTATTTTCACTAATTCATTTAACTCCATTAATTCAGAAGAGCCACTGGTTAATAAATAGGCGTACTTTTCTCCTATAAAACCGAATCCAGAATCCGGAAATTTGATATCATTTATATCGTTTTTTGTTGTTTTACTTTCAATTTTAATATTTTTATATTCAAAACTGGCAATTATTTTATCTGTTAACTTAACAACATTTTGTGATTTGGTTTCGACTGTTGGGTTATCTTCCCAAAAGTTTTTTGTTAAACATCCCGTAGAGCTTAAAATCGATATGCTCAAAAAACACGCTAGTAATTTTTTCATTCCATTGCCTCAATAAGTTTAGCTTAAGTCCAATGAATATTAGGGCAACACCTCATTTAAGGCAATAAAAAACCCACCGAAGTGGGTTCATTTGATTTTACCATGACAGTGTTTATATTTTATATCCATTATTACAATCGCAAAGGCTGTTTCTATGTGGAGAGAGTTTTTTCTTTTCACCAAAAACGCCATTTTGTGGCTGCCAATTTGGTATTGTAATTTTCTTTACTATCTCACTAAAGCCAAGAATTTCAGATGCGTGTATAACAAACCCTAAATTTAACATTGTACTATTGGTAACTTTTGCATTTTCTTGTGCGGGTATGTCCACTCCACATTAATTGAGACACACTAAATTAAAGTTTTCTAACTGTTTACGATAGGCCTCCGGAGGGAGGTGATTTAAACTTTCGTGCGTTCGGTTTTGGTTATAATCTTGCTGCCAATACCACGCTAATTCTCTAACTTGACTCAATGATTCAAATAAATACGCATTTAAAAATTCACGATGGAACGAGCCATTAAAACGTTCGATAAAGCCATTTTATTGCAGTTTGCCCAGTTGAATATGGCACAGTGACGCAGCCACTCAATAATCTAGATACTGTCAAACCTAATAAGATGCGCTTCATTCCTATCCCCACATCAACTTAGAGGAGCCTTTCACCATAGCCTATATGTTATATAGTGCAATGGGGAGCAAATCGTTATTTATTCTTAGTGGAGTTACTCCAGGTCTTTATCAAAATAATCATCTAATTTACTCACATGCTCACAGCGACTTTCAAACCCATTAGGGATACCTCCATTTCTCATCCATTCTTCGCATGACGCAGCTACTTTTCCATAGGTATATGCCCCTGTCATTGCTATGTATACAAACCTTTCACATTTTTGTTTATCATTCTGATCGTCACATATCAGCTTTTTCATTTCTTCCATTTCATAAACGCCACCAACACCTGTACCTTCAGGTGCTAGTACAGTTGCATTTGCAGGAACTGATAGCAATGAACCCAATACAAAAAAACTGCTTAATAAGATTTTATTCACGTTACCCCCTACTTGTTTTAAGCCATGGTAACTAACGTAAAGAACAAAACAAAGCAAAAGACCTCAGTTAAGAGGCGTAATATGTGATCTGGATTGCAAGCCCATCCTTGGGCTATGTGTGGTTAGGCTACGGCTTTGTATTCTTTATCGTGAATAAGTAATCCATTCCAATTCTTTTTCATTGGTAACTCACCTGCAAGATAAAGCTCATAAAGACGTTTAGCACCTTTCTTCAATAATACAGGCTGATATTTGATGAATGGCTCATGACCGTGAAGATTAATTTCACTCTGATTTGGTCTCGTGATATAACCAGCTGCGTTCTGCTAGCCACATTTGAACCTGTTGAGTATTTACGCCATTAAGCATTTTACAGAATTGTGTTGGTGTCATGCCTTCTTTGAACAGGTTTGACATGCATTCAACTTTGTTGTTCAGTTCTTTATTAGTGTGTTCAAGTACAATAACTTTTTCTGAATACGTGAGTACTCCACACTAAAAAATGGATTAATACTGGATGGATAAGCGGGTCTCGCAAAGACCCAAAAAAGAAAAAGCCACCTTGGCCATTTGCTAGAGCAAACTGTATTGAAGCTTTGAATGACAGCATGCACAATAACACTGAAAGTGTGTAAGAAGAGGAAATAAGATATCAATCTTCCTAAGGGGTAAGATTGGTATGTGAAGTGGCATTGTTAATTTGCTAAAACCATTGGCGTCGCGTTAAACGATACTGCGTGCAAGGTTCTTCGCAGTTAGATTGGGAACCATCATAGGTATGTGTTTGTGCATAAGGAGGCGAAAAATAGAGCGGATGGAACATTAACGCCAGCAGTGAGAAGGTATGCTCATTTAGCGCCGAATCATCTAACTGAACATGCAATGAAGATAGACGAGCTAATGTCACACGATGACACAAATATGTCCCATCAGTTATTAGAGGTGGTTAAATGACATGAATTACAAGCAAGAAAAAACCCGCTACATCTATGAAATGTAACGGGTTCTTATTTGGTGCCGGCTACCGGAGTCGAACTGGTGACCTACTGATTACAAGTCAGTTGCTCTACCAACTGAGCTAAGCCGGCGAATTTGGCGGAAGGATAGAGATTCGAACTCTAGGATGGTTTCCCATCGGCGGTTTTCAAGACCGCTGCCTTCGACCGCTCGGCCATCCTTCCATGGGGCGCGATTATGGAGGAATCGGCGCAGCTTGTCTACCCCTGAAAGTAAAAAAATTGATTTTTTCGTTCTGTTTGGCTAATCTTCACTCAATTGTTCTCTATTTCATAATAAAAGTGCTAATATCTGTGCAAAATCGGTGTCTCAATTTTTCATAGGCGTATGATTTTTAGTCAATTAATATATTTTTGCCGACAGGACAGTTCACCACAATATGTACAGACAATCTTTGATAAAAACCATTTTACTCTCACGCCTATTTTACGTCTTTATTCTGCTACTTGTCGTGATGCTCTCGCTGTCGCTATATAATTCGTATCACTCGTGGCTACTTAGCCGCCAAGCCTCCTTGAATACCATAGCGAAACAATTGGCCTACCAAATAGAGGATTATCGTTACCAAGCTAACTTGATGTATAAACAGGTTAACGAAAAACCAGCCACTACAAACTTAAATACGACACCGGCCTCCCCTGCCCGTATTACGAAAATTCGTCATGACGTTTACTGGCTAGGCAGTACAAATCAAACCATTGATGCAATTTTATTTGGGAGTGATAGTGAGCGAAATAACTTATTAGCAACAAAATTAGCTAACTACATGGAAATCGTCTGGGGGGCGCGAAATGAATATAACTCGATGTATTACCTCAATGGCACTGATAACACGCTGATCTTGGTCACCACGCACTCTATATTAAAGCCCGAGTTACGTTATAAAGAGAGCTATCTGACAATGACCGCTGAAGAAAAGCGTACAGATATGCTAACTCAGTCGACACTCTTAGATAGAAGAGAGATCATTTCTAACCTACAAAAGCTGGCACCTGAGAATATCTATTATTATACCTATCGTCTGATGTTTAATTCACCTGGTCAATTAACCAGCGTGATTTCGTTTGATATATCGATCAACTCGATACTCCCAACAAACCTGAAAGGCGATAATATCTCGTTATCGCCACGTAATAATGATACCGCTAAAGGAACAAATGTTGAGGTGCGAGGAACGAGCTTAGTTTTCGCACAGCATATTGAAGGTAGCAACTATCAAGTTTATTACCGAGTACCGTTAAAAGACCTGATTGTCGGTGTTATTGGCTATAATATATGGCTGCTTACTTGTATGGTTGTCGTGATATTGCTTGTCTTCTTTACAAGCGTCTTTATCCGTAACCGGATCATTTCACCGAACTCAGTCATGCAACACCAATTAGAGCTTCAAGAGACACTGAATAACGATATTATCAATAATATTAGTTATGGCATTCTAGTGTATGATTTTACATCAAATAAAAAATTACTGAGTAATAATGTGGTAAACGCCTTATTGCCTTCGATGGATCTCAACCATATTAAAGAATTGGCGACCCATAACCATGATATGATCCAAATCTCGATTGAGAATAACGTTTATGAAGTTATCCTTGTCAATATCAGTATGCTAGAAGATACTTATCTCTTCATTATTATTGATAAAGATAAAGAGGCATTAACTCAACGCCGACAAGAGATGGCTAATCGCGAATATAAGAAAAATATTCAACTGAGAAAAGTGGTGTTTGAGAACATGCAACATGAAGTTCAACCTTCATTAACCGAGCTGAATAAAGCGGTGGGTGGGCTGATTGAAGCTTCTGAAGATGATAAGCACGAATTTATTGATACGATAGTCGCCCAAACGACCCATATTAATCGTTGGTTTAATAATATTAACTTATTAAACTCCTTAGAATCTTCCTCTGGAAAACTACAAACTGAAAAAATCTCGGTGAGTTTGCTGCTTACTCAATTCTTAAAACAAAACCTTTTCCGCCTTAAAAATAAAGGGTTATCGCTCTACTTCTATAATAATATTAATCCAGATTCTCTATTTTCATTAGAGCCGACCTACTTAAAACATCTATTGCAGTTAATCCTAGAGTATTCCGTTGATACCACTGCATTTGGGAAAATTGCCGTTAGCCTGAATTATCAGGAAGATAAAAAAACCATCATTATTGATATTAAAGATAGCGGTATGGGCCTGACAAACCAGGAGTTAGCCAATATTCAGCATCCATTCTCAGGGCAAGTATTAAACGCATCACGGTTTAACCGCTCAGGGATCACCCTATATTTATGCAAGGCTATCTGTAAAAAGATGAATGGCAGCTTTACCGTTAAAAGCAGCCCTGCAATAGGCTCTCACTATCAATTAACTTTACCTACAAAATCAGCAATCATTGCCGATAGCTATCCTACATTACTCGAAGATATTCATATTCGTTTAGCAATTCACAATATTGATACATCACGAATTGTCAGAAATATCCTATCTAATTATGGTGCAGACTTTTTAGATTTACACGAAAGTTCACCGCATACGGATTGGGATCTATTGATAACAGATAATGATGATAATCAGTTTAAAAACATAATAAAAATTTCTGGAACAACGTCAGGTGTCAACTCAATCACACCACAGCACATAGAAGTTAACTATAACTTTGCAGATGAGCTGATTGATGCTATATCTTTGCTTATTGAAAATGCACAAGCCGATGATGACGAGTTGGCGTCGGTGGTCGGAATTCCACTTTCCCAGCACGATACGACACCAACAACTGATGAATCGATGGAAAGCATACTTCAAACTTATCAAAATATTTTATCAAATAGCGATTATAAGGATTTGTTTATAACAACAGTTCCGATAGATATTAATAAACTGTATACTAGTGAAAGTCTTGAGGATTTGGCCGAATTGAAAAACACAGCACACCGTTTAAAAGGAGTTTTTGCTATGCTAGATTTTAGGTTCCTTCACAAGCTTTGTGAAGATTTGGAACTTTACATAGCAGAAGGAAATAGCTTAAAAATAAGTAATTGCATTAGAGAGCTGGATGTTTCAGTGGAAAAGCTAATGCCAAAAGGTAACCAATAATATGAATAACCTAAATGTCATTGTTGCCGATGATCATCCTATTGTTCTTTTCGGTATCAGAAAGTCACTCGAACAGATTGAATGGGTCAATATCGTTGGTGAATTTGAAGATTCAACGTCTTTAATTAATAACTTAGCGCGTTTAAATGCCGACGTCTTAGTCACTGATTTATCAATGCCTGGTGATAAATACGGCGATGGTATTACGTTAATCAAATATATTAAACGTCACTACCCTGATCTTTCTGTCATTGTTCTCACCATGAACAATAACCCTGCGATTTTAAGTGCAATCCTTGAGCTAGATATTGAAGGTATTGTTTTAAAACAAGGCGCGCCTGCTGATCTACCAAAAGCTTTAGCTGCATTACAAAAAGGGAAAAAATTTACCCCTGAGAGTGTAAGTAAGCTACTTGAGAAAGTGAATGCAAGTGGTTATGGAGATAAGCGCTTATCGCCAAAAGAGAGTGAAGTTTTACGTCTCTTTGCAGAAGGCTTTTTGGTCACAGAAATAGCTAAAAAATTGAATCGTAGTATTAAAACGATTAGTAGCCAAAAGAAATCAGCAATGTTGAAACTCGGTGTCGACAACGATATCGCATTACTTAACTACCTGTCTTCTGTTAGCATCGATAACTCATCTACCGATTAATCGATAAATCACCTTTATGTTATTGCTGAAAAACCCGATACAAACGGGTTTTTCTCTTTAACGCTTTTACCGGGTAGCTTATTTATTACCCACGAATTTCAATAAGGTTTCTTTCAAGGTTGTGATTTTGGTTGGCTTAGATAGACAGCCATTCATACCTGCATCCCGGCAACGTTGCTTCTCCTCCTCCATTGCATTTGCTGTTAATGCAATAATTGGAACTGTTGAACCTAAGTTTCGTAACGCTTTAGACAACCCATAACCATCCATGTTTGGCATATTCACATCGGTTAAAACGATATCAACCGTATGGTTTTCTAGATATTTCAGTGCATCAATACCATCAACGGCAGTACAAGTGCTAAAACCAATATTGGATATTTGATCGCTTAACATCACCCTATTGATTGGATGATCATCAACAATTAATACTTGGTATGAACTCAGTGAACCATCTATCTCAAGGGAGTTTGCTTTATTGCTCTCTTCTTTTGCAGCCTGCTCACCTCGTGATTTCGAAATAAATTTATCGATGATTGATGGTAACTTTTCATTCTGATAAGTGTTATATAACCATTTGTTAGGCGACTCTTCACGCAAATCACCAACATATAGATTACACAGATGAAGTACTTTTTTACTCTTTAACTCATGAGAGTCTTGGTTATCGGTGATCAATAAATCATAACTTTCTGCCTTATCAATTTCTTTATCAACACAGACAACAAAATGGTTATGTCTAAGTAGTCTGGTTAAAAAGCTAGAAAGACATTGGTTCCGGCAAATAATCGCTATCCGATAATGAAAGCGGTATTCCGGAATAGCATGTTCGGTATACTTTTGGCCATAAAGTGGGATACGGATAATAAAGGAGCTACCCAAGCCTATTTGCGAATTAACTTCAATATCTCCATCCATCAAGTTAATCAACTTTTCACAGATTGCTAACCCTAAACCTGTACCTTTATGCCCCAAATTATTTTGGTCATGCACTTGGAAGAAAGGATCAAAAAGTTGTAACACAACCGCTTGCGGCATGCCTATCCCTGAGTCTTTAATTTCAATCTTTAAATAGTTTTCGTCACGCCAAACATAGAAGAAGACAAAACCAGAATCTGTAAATTTAATACTATTATTGATGATATTCGATATCACCTGCTGTAGCCTTACCGCATCACTCAATAGCAAATCAGGCACATTAGGTTCAATAAAGGAATAAAGCGCTATCTGTTTTTTCGCGACTAAAGGCAAGTAGTTAGCTAAGACAAAAGCAAAAACATCACGGCAATTAAATAGTTTATATTCAATGTTTAGTTGATTAGATTCAATTTTTGAAAAATCCAATATATCACTGATAATTTGCAGCAACAGTGAGGATGAATTATCCATCGTGGTTACAAGACGATTCGCTTTATCGGATAACTCAAGCCGCTGTAATAATTCAATATTACCGATAATACCATATAGTGGCGTACGTAATTCATGACTCACCGTTGCCAAGAACATGGATTTAGCATGGTTAGCCTGTTCCGCAGCATCAGCCACATCTTGTAAGGATTTCTCCATCTGAACACGGATACTAATATCAATCAGTACGCATATAGCAACATCTTCGTTTTGATAACGCGAATTAACAAAGCTTATTTGTAGATGCGTACTGCTACTAGTCACAACATCAATGTAATTACTCGATTTTTGGCGAATAATTGTCAGTATGCGCTGTTTATCATCTTCACTTAATAAGCGGAAATAATCGTGAGCTAATTCATTACTCAGAATGTTGCCACCATCGCTTAACCTTAGAATGATGATGCCGACAGGCGCCGATGCTACAATTTTATGGTTAAACTGTTCATGCTCTTCAAGGCGAATAGCGGTATTCGCGGCTGGCACTAGCATTTTGCGCTCTAACAACCAAATGAGGAAAAAGATCAGGCAGCCAGAGGTGATATTAATAACGATACTATAAAAAATGGACGCTCTATGCTCTGCAAATATCTCGCTGGTGGGAACAGCATACACCACTGTCATTAATGATGGCGATAAGCGCTTTTTAAAAATCAGTTTTGAATAATCGGAGCTAAAGCCAAAAAAACTAGGCTCAGAAATAGAGAGTAAATTGGAATTTTTAGGATTCAAGTCCGTTGGGTAATATAAAACCGGTTGGTTATACGAATTAAGGACGACCACTTCAAAGGATTTATTCGAACGTTGTATAAATTGATTTAAGCTGATTGTTCTCTCTAAACCAATAAACCCATACAGAAGGCTACTCACATAAATAGGTTGGATCAGATACAACTGCCCTGAATCGGTTTGAGCACCATGAACAATCGTATATAAGTTACGCTCTTGCCCTTGTAATCTTAGGCTTTGATAGGAACGTATATTTTCGTAGCCAACCTTTTTTAAGATCTCAATGTCAGATACGGTCGTACGGATTGGAAAATCCATCATGCAGTAACTCTTAGAGCCTATTACAAAGACATGATTTAACCCTTGCGGAGCAGCAATACTGTCTTTCCAAAAATAAATGAGTTGTTCGAATGCGTTTAGGTAATCACTGGTTCTATTTTTAAAATAGGTACAATCCGCCTCGGGTGATAATGGGTACAGGCTATAGGATCCCGTGGCAGGTAATGTGACGTAATTTGGTTCATTTTCCAGTCGCTCTTCATGTTGTTCAGTCATAAACTGGATAGAGCGCAATGTGGTACCGGTTTGCAAAATGAACGCCTGCATATTTTCAAACCCTGAATAAAACTGCTGGCGTATATCTGACTTGCTTTCATTAAATTGGGTATAAAGGAAGAATAAGGTAATAAAAACCCCCATTCCCCATAGCATTAAGCCGAGGATACGGAATAAATCACGGGATAATCGTAATGATGTTCTAAATGACGGTAAATATCTCAAGATCTATCCTACACAGGCTATGTTACTGTGACTGAGTATACTCGATAAAAGTTGTAAAAAGCGATAGTTGTTAAACTGGATGGTTAGATAGCAAAACGGGCGGTAAACCGCCCGTCGAATCAATGACCCATACATTTATTCAGGCGTATTGGTTCCCATGTCTGTGCTAGGTATATCCTCTGCACCTGCTTCATCAGAGTTTTCATCTTCCTCTGTTTCAGCGACACGTTGTAAACCAACAACTTTTTCTTCTTCCGCTGTTCTAATCAGCGTCACACCTTGTGTATTACGGCCAACAACACTAACTTCCGAAACGCGTGTACGCACTAAAGTACCAGCATTCGTGATCATCATAATCTGATCGGTTTCATCCACTTGGATAGCCCCAACCACATTACCATTACGCTCACTGACTTTAATTGAGATCACACCTTGAGTTGCCCGCGATTTCGTTGGGTACTCTTGCTCAGCTGTACGTTTACCATAACCGTTTTCAGTCACAGTTAAGATATGGCCTTCGCCGCGAGGGATAATCAGTGAAACCACTTTGTCTTCATCGGCTAGACGAATACCACGTACCCCAGTTGCAGTACGTCCCATCGGGCGAACCGCATCTTCAGCAAAACGAACAACCTTACCTTGAGCAGAGAACAGCATGACTTCATTTGAACCATTGGTTAAATCAACACCAATCAATTCATCGCCTTCATTGAGGTTAACGGCAATAATACCGGCACTTCTTGGGCGGCTAAAGTCTTGCAATGCCGTTTTCTTCACCGTACCACTCGCCGTTGCCATAAAGACATAGTAGCCTTCTTCGTATTCACGAACTGGCAAGATAGCGGTAATACGCTCATCTTGTTCAAGTGGCAACAGATTCACAATTGGACGACCCCGTGCTCCACGGCTGGCCTCTGGTAATTGGTAAACTTTCATCCAATATAGGCGACCACGGCTAGAGAAGCATAGGATGGTGTCGTGGGTATTCGCCACCAGCAAGCGCTCAATAAAGTCTTCTTCTTTAATGCGTGCTGCCGATTTACCTTTACCGCCACGGCGTTGCGCTTCGTAATCAGACAGTGGTTGATATTTCACATAGCCTTGGTGAGACAGTGTTACCACCACATCTTCTTGGCTAATCAAATCTTCAATGTTGATATCCGCTGTATTTTCGGTGATCTCAGTACGACGAGCATCATTATACAGTTCACGGATAGCTTCTAACTCTTCGCGAATAACTTCCATTAAACGCTCAGGGCTACGTAGGATATACAACAGTTCTTCGATTTGCTTCAGAAGATCACGGTATTCTTCCAGCAGTTTCTCATGCTCAAGCCCGGTCAGTTTTTGCAGACGCAAATCCAAAATCGCTTGGGCTTGTTGCTCAGTCAGATAGTATTGACCGTCGTGTACGCCATATTGTTCTTCAAGCCATTCTGGGCGTGCTGCATCATCACCGGCACGCTCAAGCATCGCTGCCACATTACCAAGATCCCAAGGGCGTGCGATCAACCCTGCCTTCGCTTCTGCTGGCGTCGGTGCACGACGAATTAACTCGATAATAGGATCAATGTTAGCTAATGCAACGGCTAATGCTTCAAGAATATGTGCTCGTTCACGTGCTTTACGCAATTCAAAAATAGTGCGGCGAGTCACCACTTCACGGCGGTGGCGAACGAACGCAGCAATAATATCTTTTAAATTAAGGATTTTCGGTTGGCCTTGATGCAAGGCTACCATATTAATGCCGAACGAGACTTGAAGCTGAGTCAGCGAGTAAAGATTGTTAAGGACAACCTCTCCTACCGCATCACGTTTCACTTCAATCACGATACGCATGCCGTCTTTATCAGACTCATCGCGTAATGCACTAATTCCTTCAACACGTTTTTCTTTAACGAGTTCAGCTATTTTCTCAATAAGACGAGCTTTGTTTACCTGATAAGGAATTTCGCTGACAATAATCGTTTCGCGGCCATTTTTTTCGTCAACTTCGACCTCAGCACGCGCACGAATATAGACCTTACCACGGCCAGTACGGTACGCATCGATAATTCCACGGCGACCATTAATGATAGCGGCAGTCGGGAAATCAGGCCCTGGGATGTGCTCCATCAGACCTTCAATGCTAATATCTTCATCATCTATATAAGCAAGGCAACCGCTGATCACTTCCCCTAGGTTGTGTGGAGGAATGTTCGTTGCCATCCCAACAGCAATACCTGACGAACCATTAACCAATAAGTTAGGGATTTTCGTAGGCATAACTTCAGGGATTTGCTCTGTACCATCATAGTTTGGGACGAAATCAACGGTCTCTTTTTCAAGATCCGCTAACATTTCATGGGCAATTTTCGCCATACGGATTTCCGTATAACGCATTGCAGCTGCGGAATCTCCGTCAACTGAACCAAAGTTCCCCTGACCATCTACCAGCATATAACGCATAGAAAAAGGCTGAGCAAGACGAACGATTGTCTCATAAACAGCGCTATCACCATGTGGATGGTATTTACCGATAACGTCCCCGACTATACGGGCAGATTTTTTATAGGGTTTATTCCAATCATTTCCCAATACATTCATCGCAAACAGTACTCTGCGGTGTACTGGCTTCAGTCCATCTCGAACATCTGGAAGCGCGCGCCCGACAATAACGGACATCGCATAATCCAAATACGAACTTTTGAGTTCTTCTTCGATATTGACCGGTGTGATTTCTCTGGCAATGTCGCTCATGGAACCACTGTCCCTCATAACTTCGGATTCAAAGGTTTAGAACTATACCACAATTCGCCAATTTAATAAAAAAAATGAGAAGTGAGTATTTGTCTTTCAAGCTATGTATAATAGCGGAAAAATGTCTTTATGTGTCCGTATACTTTGAGTTTATTGCGTAAGAGCAACAAAAAAACGTTTTATGGCCTCAATAAATTCGCGTATTAACGTTTGGACACCTATCTAGGAACAGGAGCTCCACTCATGAATGATACTTCAACCCCCGCGTATCAGAACGTCGATAAGCATGAAATTGAGAAGTTTGAAGCTATTGCTTCTCGCTGGTGGGATCTCGAAGGTGAATTTGCCCCACTTCATCGCATTAATCCGCTTCGCCTTGGCTATATTATGCAACGGGTTGATGGTTTATTTGGTAAGAAAGTACTTGATGTGGGCTGTGGTGGCGGAATTTTATCTGAAAGTATGGCACGTGAAGGTGCCGATGTGACGGGACTTGATATGGGGGCGGACCCACTGATGGTCGCACGCCTGCACTCATTAGAGTCAGGGATCCCTGTTGAATACGTACAAGAAACAGTAGAGCAGCACGCAGACAAATATCCACAAGCTTATGATGTCGTGACCTGCATGGAGATGTTGGAGCATGTGCCTGATCCACAGTCGGTCGTGCGTGCGTGTGCTAAATTGGTCAAGCCCGGTGGGCATGTTATTTTTTCGACGATCAACCGCAATAAAAAAGCGTGGTTAATGGCGGTCGTTGCGGCGGAATATGTGATGAAAATGGTTCCGAAAGGCACCCACGATGCGAAAAAATTTATTCGCCCTTCTGAACTGATTTCGTGGGCAAACGAGGCTCAGCTAAAAGATAGGCATATCATGGGGTTACATTATAATCCACTCAAAGATAAATTCTATTTAGGCCCGAATGTGGACGTTAATTATATGCTCCATACTGTCAACGAATAAATAGCAAGCGTTACGTTCAAGAAAACAGCAAACGATCGCATTTTGCAAAATTTATTTTCGTCACCCTGTTGCGAGTTTCCACTTATAGAATTCCTTTTCTAGTGCAGCTTACCGACAAGGTGACGTTTTTTATCCCTACAGTTATCCACAGAAGACTCAGATTTGTGCACTTGATAAAACCGCTTATTAACATTATCTTGTTATAGTAAAATCAACAAACCACTACATATAGTATGTAATTTGAATCTAACACTACAAGTCTCATAGAGTTAATCTATGAGCTTTTTTGCGTTAGCAATATGCTATTTTGTAGGTCAACCAAGGTGTACTTGCTCATGAACCAGAGTCTGTTAGTCACAAAACGTGATGGACATAAAGAACGCATTGATCTCGATAAAATCCACAAGGTAATCACTTGGGCTGCTGAAGGCCTGAATAATGTATCTGTTTCTCAGGTGGAGTTACGTTCACAGATTCAGTTTTATGATGGGATCAGAACGTCTGATATTCATGAAACCATGATCAAAGCGGCTGCTGACCTTATTACTGGCGATACGCCTGACTATCAATATCTTGCGGCGCGTCTTGCAATATTCCATCTACGTAAAAAAGCGTATGGTCAATTTGAGCCACCCGCGCTGTACAAGCACGTCACTCGCCTTGTTGAAATGGGCAAATATGATAAGCATTTGCTGGAAGACTACTCACAAGAAGAGTTCGAGCAAATGGATAGTTTCATTGACCATTGGCGTGACATGAATTTCTCCTATGCTGCCGTCAAACAACTTGAAGGTAAGTATTTAGTACAAAACCGTGTTACGGGCGAGATTTATGAGAGTGCACAGTTCCTCTATATTCTCGTTGCTGCATGCTTGTTCTCTCATTATCCAAAAGAGACTCGCTTAGACTACATCCGTCGTTTCTATGATGCGGCTTCCACATTTAAGATTTCGCTACCAACACCAATCATGGCTGGTGTTCGTACACCAACTCGTCAATTCAGCTCTTGCGTATTGATTGAGTGTGGCGATAGCTTAGATTCTATCAACGCAACATCCAGTGCGATTGTTAAGTATGTGTCTCAACGTGCAGGTATCGGTGTAAACGCAGGCCGTATCCGTGCTTTAGGTAGCCCGATTCGTGGCGGTGAAGCATTCCATACTGGTTGTATCCCTTTTTATAAGCACTTCCAAACCGCCGTTAAGTCTTGTTCACAAGGCGGTGTGCGCGGTGGTGCAGCGACACTTTTCTACCCTTTATGGCATTTAGAAGTTGAAAGCCTATTAGTGCTGAAAAATAACCGTGGGGTTGAAGGTAACCGTGTTCGCCATATGGATTATGGTGTCCAAGTCAACAAATTGATGTATGAGCGTTTGATCAAAAACCAAGATATTACGCTGTTCAGCCCTTCTGATGTGCCTGGTTTATATGATGCTTTCTTTGCTGATCAGGATGAATTTGAGCGCCTGTATCTAGCTTATGAACAAGACGACAGCATCCGTAAATCCAGTGTTAAAGCGGTTGACCTCTTTTCATTAATGATGCAAGAACGTGCATCAACAGGTCGTATCTATATTCAGAACGTTGACCACTGTAATACTCACAGCCCATTTGATCCTTTAGTTGCACCAGTGCGTCAATCAAACCTGTGTTTAGAGATTGCACTGCCGACAAAACCATTGAATAACATCAATGATGAAGAAGGTGAAATTGCGCTTTGTACGCTGTCAGCCTTTAACTTGGGTGCGATTGAAAACCTTGATGAATTAGAAGAGTTGGCCGTGCTTGCTGTACGTGCATTGGATGCCCTTCTCGATTATCAAGACTACCCGATTATTGCCGCGAAGAAAGGGGCAATGGGTCGCCGTACTTTAGGTATTGGCGTCATTAACTATGCTTATTATTTAGCCAAGCATGGTGTTCGCTATTCCGATGGCAGCGCCAACAATTTGACTCACAAAACCTTTGAAGCAATTCAATACTATCTATTGAAAGCCTCTAACGAATTGGCTAAAGAGCAAGGCGCTTGCCCTTGGTTCAATGAAACCACTTATTCAAAAGGTATTCTACCAATTGATACCTATAAGAAAGAGTTGGATAAATTGACTGATGAGCCTCTGCATTATGATTGGGAAACGTTACGTAAAGATATCCAACAATATGGTCTGCGTAACTCAACCTTATCAGCGTTGATGCCATCGGAAACATCATCTCAGATCTCTAACGCAACCAATGGTATCGAGCCACCTCGTGGTTATATCAGCATTAAAGCATCTAAAGATGGTATTTTACGCCAAGTTGTACCTGATTATGAGAATCTTAAAGGCGCCTATGAGTTGTTATGGCAAATGCCTTCAAACAGCGGCTATTTGCAATTAGTCGGTATTATGCAGAAGTTTGTTGATCAGTCTATTTCTGCAAACACCAACTATGACCCAACGCGCTTTGCAACAGGCAAAGTACCAATGAATCAATTGCTAAAAGATTTATTGCTCGCCTATAAGTTTGGTGTGAAAACACTTTACTACCACAACACCCGCGATGGTGCGGAAGATGTTCAAGGTGATCTGGAAGAAGTTGTTGAGTCAGCGGATTCAGATTGTGAAGGCGGCGCGTGTAAAATTTAATAGGAATTGTCATGTCACATACTTACACCATTTTCTCACAAAAGAGAAATGACCAATTACTTGAGCCGATGTTTTTCGGTCAACCTGTTAACGTTGCTCGTTACGACCAACAAAAGTATCCGATTTTCGAAAAGTTAATCGAGAAACAGCTTTCATTTTTCTGGCGTCCAGAAGAAGTTGACGTTTCCCGTGACCGCATTGACTATAATGGCTTGCCTGATCATGAGAAACACATATTTATTAGTAACCTGAAATACCAAACGCTGCTGGACTCTATTCAGGGTCGCAGCCCGAACGTGGCGTTATTGCCACTGATTTCAATTCCTGAATTAGAAACTTGGGTTGAAACTTGGTCATTTTCAGAGACGATCCATTCACGCTCTTACACTCATATTATCCGTAATATCGTGAATGATCCGGCAATCATCTTTGATGATATCGTTGAAAACGAAGAGATCTTAAAACGCGCTCGTGACATTTCTGCTTACTATGACACGCTGATTGAGATGACCAACTATTACCATATGTTTGGTGAAGGTACTCACACCTGCAATGGTAAACAAATCACAGTATCACTACGTGCACTGAAAAAACAGTTGTACCTGTGCCTAATGAGCGTAAATGCCTTAGAAGCTATCCGTTTCTATGTCAGTTTTGCTTGCTCATTTGCCTTTGCAGAGCGTGAGCTAATGGAAGGGAACGCAAAAATTATTAAACTGATTGCGCGTGATGAAGCCCTTCACTTAACAGGAACCCAGCATATGCTGAACTTGTTACGTTCTGGGCAGGATGATCCTGAAATGGCAGAGATTGCTGCTGAGTGCGAAGACGAGTGCTATAAACTGTTCGTGGATGCAGCTGAGCAAGAAAAAGAGTGGGCTGAATATCTGTTCAGTGAAGGTTCTATGATTGGCCTAAATAAAGATATTCTGTGCCAATACGTGGAATATATCACCAATATCCGTATGCAAGCTGTTGGGTTAAAATTACCTTTTGAGGCACGCTCAAACCCAATTCCTTGGATCAATGCATGGTTGGTGTCTGACAACGTTCAAGTTGCGCCGCAAGAAGTCGAAGTTAGCTCTTATCTGGTTGGTCAGATTGACTCTGAAGTCAACACTGATGACCTGAGTGATTTCGAACTCTAATTATGGCTAGCCATAAAGTCACCCTGCGGCTCTCGCAGGGTGTGCAAGTACCTTACCACACCGAGATCCACACAAGCCTGCTTGAAGCACTTGAAGACAGCCGTATTCCTGTTGAATATCAGTGCCGAGAAGGCTATTGTGGCTCATGTCGAGTCATGCTATTAAAAGGGAGAGTGGGCTATAAACAAAAACCGCTTGCCTTTGTACAAGACGGTGAGATTTTACCTTGTTGTTGCCATCCCCTTTCTGACATCGAAATCGGTTAAAACCTCACAGCGATGACGCTCTCTTTACGCCATCGCTGTTAATTAAACACGTCACTTACAGATTATAGATAACCATATAATCCTGCAAATACCCATCCAAACACACAAGAGACACCAACACCAATGAGGCCGGGCAGAATGAAGCTGTGGTTAATCACAAATTTACCTATCCGAGTCGTACCGGAACGGTCAAATTGAATAGCGGCTAAATCACTTGGATAAGTCGGAAGAATATAATAACCATAGCAAGCAGGCGCAGATGCGATGATATAGGCAGGATCAACACCAATGCCGAGCGCTATCGGAACGACCGCAGCTAAAGCGGCTGCTTGTGAGTTCACAAATTTAGAGACCAATAAGAGGATCACGGCATAAGCCCATGGATAGTCTTTGACTAATGCCCCAAGCGTGCCTTTGATTTGATCCATATGCGCGCCAAACATTGTTTCTGCCATCCAAGCGATACCATATACGGCAACAATGGCAATCATTCCTGAACGAAAAACCTCATTTTTCGAAATCTGTGCCGGATTTGTTTTACAAATAATGATGATCAGCGCACCAGCGAGCAGCATAAACATCTGTATCACAAGTACCATTGACAGTGGTTTGCCATTGACCAATGGCCTTAATTCAGAAACCGCCCCCAAAATCGCAACAACCCCAATAGAAGCGAGGAAAATCCACATAGCAACCCAATTGATTTTCGGTAACTTTTTATCGAGTAGTGTCGCGCTGTCGCCATACACATATTCGTAATTTTCATGTACCGAAATAAACTTTTGGAATTCCGGATCTTTATCGAGATCTTTCCCTCTGAACCAACTGAAAATACCGATTGCCAGTATCCCGATTAGGGTCGATGGAATGGTAATCGCCAAGAGATCTAAAAATTCGAGCGATTTACCATTAATGGTGATGCCATTTAACATCGCCACTAAGGACACCACTGCAACAGAGACAGGGCTGGCAATAATCCCCATTTGTGCACCAATACTACTGGCCGCCATCGGTCTTTCAGGACGAATATTATTTTTTATCGCCGCGTCATAGATAATAGGAAGGATGGTATACACCACATGCCCTGTACCACACAAAATGGTTAAAATACAGGTAACAAAAGGTGCCACAATAGAGATGTATTTTGGATTTTTACGTAGTAGTCGTTCTGCAATTTGTAGCATGACATCCAAACCGCCTGATGCCTGTAGAGTCGCTGATGCTGCAACAACAGCGATGATCACAAGCATAACATCAACAGGCGGTTTTCCAGGAGGTAAACCAAAACCAAAAACGAGTATCACTAAGCCAACGCCGCCTAGCAGCCCGAGAGCCATTCCCCCTTTTCTTGCTCCGTAGAACAAGCAGACGAGGATAATGGCAAGTTGTATCAAAAAGTCCATAAGTTCATCCTTTCAATTAATGTTTCCTTACATTATCGGGATGAAAGATTGACACAGATTTGATTTATATTAACTGGTTAAAGAATTTAATCTTATTTTTCAATTCGATTTTCCCACCCCGTCACAAAATTTATCTTAGGTTCCTGAGATACTGTCCTGTTAATCTAAAACATCATATATATCAATCAATTAATTAACATCCGTTAACATTTAAAATCCGATATATTTACCTTTAATCACCATATCAATAACGATTATTCATTAACTAGGACGAATAATTCGTTGCTATTTTCACCATTCCTTTATAAGAAATACGCGCGTGTGTAATTTTATGTTTACACTCATTGTAATTTAGATTTGACAGAAAAACTGTGATCGCATAATCTGCTCAGCTAATAAATCCACGACTTTTAATCAGAGGAATTTGTGAAAAATCGCACGCTAGGTAGCGTTTTAATCGTTGCAGGAACAACAATAGGTGCAGGGATGCTGGCTATGCCACTTGCCGCTGCGGGTGTCGGTTTCACAGGTATTGCATGCCTACTTGTCGGCCTATGGATGTTAATGAGTTATACCTCATTACTGCTCGTTGAGGTTTATCAATACAATCCACCAGATATGGGCTTGGGATCAATCGCGAAAAAATACCTTGGGCCTATTGGACAAATCGTCACAGGCTTAAGTATGTTACTTCTGATGTACGCGCTGACTACCGCTTATATTGGTGGCGCAGGTGTCCTGATCTCCAACAGCCTACTCTCGTGGTGGGATATTCATCTGTCGACCAAAACATCAATTATCTTATTTACGCTTATCGGTGGTGCTGTTGTTTGTATTGGTACGCACTCTGTCGATTTTATTAACCGCCTACTATTTACAGCTAAAATTATCTTTTTAATCATTATGTTGGCTGTTATGTTACCCCACGTTGAAACCGTCAACTTAGGCAGTATGCCTGCTGAAAAAGGGCTACTGCTGGCGGCAGTGCCAGTCATCTTCACCTCATTTGGTTTCCATGGTAGCGTGCCTAGCCTTGTGAATTACATGAATGGCGATGTGCGTAAACTTCGTATCATTTTCATTACAGGGAGTGCGATCCCTTTAGTTGCCTATATCTTGTGGCAGATAGCCACTTTAGGGTCGATCCCTTCTAACACATTTTTAGGGATTTTGGCGCAAAAGTCTGGCCTAGATGGCTTACTCACCGCCATTCGTGATGTCGTTACGGCTCCACGCGTTAATATTGCCGTTAATCTGTTTATGGATTTAGCGCTAGCCACATCGTTTTTAGGGGTTGCTCTTGGTTTATTCGATTACCTTGCTGATTTATTTAAACGGAATGATAGCCTCATTGGGCGTATTCAGACAGGCTTGTTAACTTTTTTACCTCCGTTATTAGCAGCGTTATTTTTTAGTAGTTTCGTACAGGCGTTAACTTATGCGGCGGTTGCATTGTCTGTATTAGCCCTGATCATCCCCGCATTATTGACAATGCAAGTTAGAGCCGTTGAAAAACCTATCGATAAGCAAGCTCATTACCGAGTTAAAGGCGGCTCTACTCTGCTCCGTCTGGTTTTATTATGCGGTTTTGCAGTGATCATTATTCAATTTGCTATCGTTGCAGGCTACCTACCTAATGTAGGCTAAATTTAGCGTCAAAAACAAAGCTCGTACCGTTCACTAAACGGAAAAGCCCCCCAATAGCAACCAACTATTGGGGGGCTTTTGATATCCGATTTTATAGCGTCACTCCAAACTGTACGGGTTCCGCTATATTACAACCAGTAATTAGAAGCTTAGACCTGCTCCCACATACCAACCGTCAGCAATTTTGTTGCTTGGGTTGTCATGCGTACCTTTAATATCGATGACACGGTAGCCTGCATCAACTGAAAGCGGTTTAAATACAGTATAGCGTGCGCCGACTTTTGCTTCGGTATAAGATTGACTTCCCGATGTTAATGATGCCGGAGCACCATAAGCTTCACCATAAATATTCAAAGAAGGCATCACTTGCCATCCAAGACCGGCTCCACCTGCTAGCGCCATGCCATCTTTATTGTCTTCAGGTGATAAATATAAGGCTTTACCACCAACATAGGCTGAAAATGGACCTAGAGGCAAACCAAAGGTTGCGCCTAAGCTACCCATTTGACCATCATGATCACTACGCGCCCATGAGCCATCAAATGCAAGGCCTGCGCCTTTAGTACCAATGCCTGCATTGAGTTCAGTATAATGCTTACCCACATTTGCATTAACAGAAACAGCTTGTGCAGCCCCGACGAACATCATTGATGATGCTGCCGCTGCAACGAGAAATAATCCTTTACGCATATCATTGCCCCATTAATAGAAGTTATTTAGTCATACTACAATATATAAATCCAATTCTCAGTAGTTATTACTGTTTTTTACTTTTCAGTCATTAAAACAACACCATTCACAACGACGCTGAGTATTCCTATTGATTTTTAATCAGTTATCACAGTAATTGGTACTATGTATTAGTTATACTTTAACTAATCAACTATAATCCAATGATAATAAGGCATTATGCATGGAAAGCATTATATTTCGAACGAAATAAATGCATTTTTTAGTTTTATTGTCTATAACTTACTGGAGTATTGTGATGAAAAAGAAAGGTCTCACGACTGCATCTGGCGCACCTGTTGTTGATAATAATAATGTGATGACGGCAGGCCCTCGCGGCCCTATGCTATTACAGGATGTTTGGTTTTTAGAAAAATTAGCCCATTTTGACCGTGAAGTTATTCCTGAGCGCCGTATGCATGCTAAAGGTTCAGGCGCATTCGGTACTTTTACTGTTACACATGATATTACCCGTTATACCCGTGCAAATATCTTTTCTGCTGTCGGTAAACAAACGGATATGTTCGCACGCTTTTCAACGGTTGCCGGTGAACGTGGTGCGGCAGACGCTGAGCGTGACATCCGTGGTTTCGCATTAAAATTTTACACAGAAGAAGGTAACTGGGATCTGGTTGGTAATAACACCCCTGTGTTCTATCTGCGTGACCCGCTGAAATTTCCGGATTTGAACCACGTGGTTAAACGCTGCCCATACAGTAATATGCGCTCAATGGCTTATAAATGGGATTTCTTCTCTCATTTACCAGAATCACTTCATCAATTGACCATTGACGTGAGTGACCGAGGTATACCTCGTAGCTACCGTCATATGCACGGTTTTGGTAGCCATACTTATAGCTTTATCAATGATAAAAATGAACGTTTCTGGGTTAAATTCCACTTCCGTAGTCAGCAAGGCATTGAGAACTTGATGGATGATGAAGCAGAAGTGATCATCGGTAAAGATCGTGAAAGTTCTCAGCGTGACCTGTTTGATGCCATTAATAAAGGTGACTACCCACGCTGGAAGCTACAAATTCAAGTGATGCCAGAAGCCGAAGCGTCAAAAGTGCCTTATAATCCCTTTGATCTGACTAAAGTATGGCCTCACAAAGACTATCCATTAATTGATGTCGGTTACTTTGAATTAAATCGTAACCCTGCTAACTATTTCTCCGATGTTGAGCAAGCTGCCTTTAACCCAGCAAATATTGTTCCAGGTATCGGTTTCTCTCCGGATAAAATGTTGCAAGGTCGTTTGTTCTCGTATGGCGACACTCAGCGTTATCGTTTAGGTGTTAACCACTACCAGATCCCTGTTAACGCACCACGTTGCCCATTCCATAACTATCATCGTGATGGTGCAATGCGTGTTGATGGTAACAGTGGTAATGGTGTGACCTATGAACCAAACAGTGCAGGTATGTTCCAAGAGCAGCCTAATTTCAGTGAACCACCATTGACGCTTGAAGGTGCAGCTGATCATTGGAACCATCGCGAAGATGAAGACTATTTCAGTCAGCCGCGTGCATTATATGAACTGCTTGATGATGCAGAGCATCAACGCATGTTCAAACGTCTTGCAGGAGAGTTGATTGAGGCTTCTGAAGAGACACAAAAACGCCAAATTGACCTGTTCAAAAAAGTTCACCCTGAATATGGTGCGGGCGTAGAAAAAGCGTTAAATGCCCTTAAATAATCACGCTTAGTTAAACGTCAGGCTCTTATCTTGAGCCTGACGTTTATTATGAGCCATGCCGGAAATTAGTGATTAGTTTGCACTATTGACGAAACAAGCCCATCTAACTCTGACGATGCTTTATCACCCCTGTTTTCATCAAAAATAGATAAACTACAGTCCTAAATTCTCTTTTGACTGAATCAGGTCGGGTTGCTGTAACACCCAATTTTTCACTTGCTGGCGCGATACCTTAATACCGCTTCCTTTTAAGCTGTCCTCTAATAGAAAAAAATGAGCAGGATATTGAAAAGGTGCTAGTTTGCCTTTTAGCCAACCTTGAATGGTGTCTAATTCACATTTATCGCTGAACTCAATCACGGCAACGGGCCTTTGACCAAACTCCACATCATCAATTGGAAT
The DNA here is from genome assembly GCF_028480065.1 of Providencia sp. PROV189. Taxonomy (NCBI): domain Bacteria; kingdom Pseudomonadati; phylum Pseudomonadota; class Gammaproteobacteria; order Enterobacterales; family Morganellaceae; genus Providencia; species Providencia sp. PROV189. The sequence continues at coordinate 180,174 of NZ_JAMPOG010000002.1, read as the reverse complement.
AATAAAACTTTGACTCACCGCTGGATGGTTATTAATCACCGCTTCAATATCTTCCGGTTGAACACACTCTCCACCACTAATAAATAAGTTATCCAGCCGCCCGATCACATGATACTCATCGTCGATATATGCGCCTCTATCATTGGTTTTGAACCAACCTTCGATAGTTTTTAATGGCATCATTTTTCCATCAAACCAATATCCCATCGCTTGGCTCTGTGAACGAACCTGAATTTCTCCCTCGACTAAGCGCAACTGTTTCCCTTTAAGTGGAAGGCCAACCCCTTTCTTACCATCTGCACGTTTTGCACAGACGGTCGAAGCCATTTCTGTCATACCATAACCACTCCAGCAATCAATGCCTCTATGTGAGGCAAGATCAGTCAATGCAGTCGGGATCGTCGCGCCACCAAGTAAAACCTGTTTTAAAGATAGTGATAATGTTTCCGTTTGATTGAGTAACCGCCACAATTGTGTCGGAACCAAAGACGCATGGGTAACCGTTTGTAATGCTTCGATAAGCGGTGTTGAGCGTATTGCTAGTTGCGCTCCGCGCAGCAACCAACGCCATAAAATACCTTGCCCTGAAACATGAAATAACGGTAAAGAAAGCAGCCAGCAATCATGCTGTTGGTAATCCATCGCCTGTAACACACCATTTGCACTATCGAGGTGAGCAAGCACATTATGCACTGCCGCCTTTGGTAACCCCGTAGAGCCAGATGTTAAGATCAAAGTGGCGGGTTGGGTCTTCGCATGAGAAAAGTGAGGCAGATGGTGTTCCCACTCATGCGCCGTTACCGCTCGCTCTGACACGGCTAAAATTGGGTAAGTAAACTTAGCCAGTAAACCATCATCAAAATCGATAGCAAAATCAATATTCAGATGTGGTAACAGTTCTGCCAGTAAAGACTCAGGTAAACGAGGGTTAAGAGGCAAAACTTTCGCCCCACAATACAATGTTGCAAGTTGGCTCAATAACAGTTCTACACTATTTTTACCGCGCAACACTACGGTTTGTCCGTCACGTAAACCCTGTTGAGTAAAGTGATAAGCGAGCCTCATCACTCGTTGATTCAGTTGTTCCCATGTCAATGGCTCAATATCGGTAATTAATGCCACTGCTTCAGGTCGATGACTGGCCCAATGTTGCCAAGGCCAGTCTTGGAAAAATACTAACTCTGCCATTCGATAGTCAATTCATCTAATTGCTTCACTGGAAGTGAACTATTTGGCCACGTGCGTATCAGTTGAGACTGGATCAAATCTAATGTGTCCAACCCCGGTAGCGTATTAGGCGTTAATGCATTAGCAATGCGCGCTAACTGAGTCAAACCAAAACTACTTTCAATCGATGAGCTGATCACCGCTTGCAGACCGTGATGATGAGCCTCTGTGACTAATTGGCGGCAATAAGCAAGGCTACCGGTTAACATCGGCTTGATCACAATCGCCGCAACTCCCGGTTGAGGCTCCACCCTAAAATCAGCCTCACGCACACTTTCATCCCATGCAATGGCAATGCCAGTATCTGCGGCATATTGCAGTGATTCTTCCCGTGTTTTACAAGGCTCTTCAAGGAAGTCAATACGATCGCGATAAGCAGGGTTTACATATTTCGCAAAGCCATCTGCTTTTGCACGCGTCCAGCTACGATTAGCATCAAGACGTAATTTTAGGTCAGGCACCGCTTCCAGTAATAGGTTCGCCACCATGCCATCACGTACCGCCTCATACAAGCCGACTTTGACCTTAGCGATTTTTTCGCCTTCCATTGCACTTAGACGCAAAATCAAGTCATCAGGATCACCACTACACAATGGTGCTTTGCGGTAGTCGGCTTGCTCAGGAAGTTCCCCCGATAATTCGGCCAATGCACAACTACAACCAAAAGCTACCGACGGTAACAGGCTTTCCGCTAGTGGCTTACCACTTACCCACTCGGCAAGCCGATGTTTGGCTTCTTCTGTTGCCTCCGCCAGCGTTTCTTGGCTAAATTCGGGGAGCGGTGATATTTCCCCCCACCCTTCATTATTCCCTTCTTGTAAGCGAACCAACAACCCATCGCGAGTTTTCAGGCGTTGGTAGCGCAGGATAACGCCTGCCTCCATCGGCAGGCTAAACGCGTAAAGTGTTGCCTTACGCATTATGGATTACGCTTATATTTAGAGAAATCTGGCGCACGTTTTTCATTAAACGCATTGCGTCCTTCTTGACCTTCTTCTGTCATATAGAACAGCATAGTTGCATTGCCAGCCAACTCTTGTAGGCCTGCCTGACCGTCACAATCTGCATTGAGTGCCGCTTTCAAACAACGTAGTGCCATTGGGCTATTTTCAAGCATTTCACGACACCAGCGTACGGTCTCTTTTTCAAGAGAGGCATATGGTACAACCGTATTCACTAAGCCCATTTCCAATGCTTCTTGAGCGTTATACTGGCGGCACAGGAACCAAATTTCACGCGCTTTTTTCTGACCAACAATGCGTGCCATATAGGATGCACCCCAGCCACCATCAAAAGAGCCTACTTTAGGACCTGTTTGACCAAAAATCGCGTTATCCGCGGCAATCGTTAGGTCACACATCATATGTAATACGTGCCCACCCCCAATAGCAAAGCCAGCCACCATCGCCACAACAGGTTTTGGACAAGTACGAATTTGGCGTTGGAAATCTAGGACGTTGAGATGGTGAGTACCACTTTCATCACGATACCCGCCGTAATCCCCACGAATTTTTTGGTCTCCCCCTGCACAGAATGCTTTTTCGCCTTCACCCGTCAAAATAATAGTACCGATTTTATCGTCATAACGCGCATCAGCTAACGCTTGGATCATCTCTTTTACGGTCTGTGGGCGAAATGCGTTACGCACCTGTGGACGGTTAATCGTAATCTTTGCAATCCCTTCTGACGACTTGTGATAGAGAATGTCGTCAAACCCTTCTGAGCAATCTTGCCATTCGATTGGGGCATAGAGTTTTTCTTCGCTAGGATAAATCATTATCAAGTTCCTTTAACCACAGTGTGATAAAAAATGATGAAGTGCAGTGGCATAGCCATACGGATTTTCCCGATGAGCATTATGCCCTGCATTATTAATTAGCGTAATCGGCAAAGCATATTGTTGCGAAACGCTTCGAAATTTTTGATCTTGTTCACCACAAAAGTAGCGAAATGGCATCGTAAGCTGATACAGTTTGTCCACCAAAAAAGGCTGTTTAGACAAAGAGGTACTTTCTAACATATCAGCGACAGCTAAGGGGTTATTGTGCTGTCTTAACAAGATTAATTGTTGGCGTTGGCTCGCAGTTAAATGTGCAAATACAGGTTGTTGATACCAATCATTTAACACTTGGCAAATCGGCTCGTGGCGAAAACGTTGCGCCCAATGGTGGTCGTTGGTGTAACGAGACTCCCGCTCCGATGAGCTATTTAGCCCAACATTTCCTCCTTCAATTACCAACCCACTTAAACCTGCTGGTTGGCGATAACAAGCCGTATGCATAGCAAGGCGTGCACCCAACGAATATCCAATAAGGTAATAATGTTGAATACCATGATGTTGTAAAAGTTGAACCAACTGCTCATCAAAATCAGCAAAACTTTGGCAGCTTATAGACTGAGATAATCCATGACCGGGCAAATCAACACGCAATGACGGGAAGTTAGGGCACAGTTCCACCATCGGCAGCCATTCATCGGCGCTACCGAGCAGCCCGTGTAACCACACTAACCAAGGCCCCGAATGATGTTCATTGTGTCGATAAGCCGCTAACATCAGAAACTGCCTACCTCATCAAGTAACTGTTTTAAAGTTCGCGCACCTTCGTCACTCTCGGTGTTTAATTCAATCAACAATGTCCCTTGTTGGTTATACCAAAATTGTTCAACAGTGGTTTTTAGAGAGAGCCAATCTTTAGGTGCTGCGTACTGCAAGCCAAACATCAGTGCCGCATGCTGAAAGTGAATATTTTGTGGCATACAATAATACTGCTGCCTTGCCGCTTCAGGCGTAGGTAGCATAGAAAATATCTGCCCACCGTTATTATTCACCACAATTAAAATCGTTGGCGCTGAAGGCGCTCGCAATAAAGCGAGGCTATTGAGGTCATACAGTGCCGAAAGGTCACCAACAATCCCCAAGGTCGGCTTGGTGGTTGCCCGCTGGACACCAGACATTGTTGAAATTAGACCATCGATACCACTGGCCCCCCGATTACTATAAACCGGATAACCCACGGGTAATTGCGCCAAAGCATCAATTAGCCGAACAATTAAACTATTACCCACAAATAACTGCCCTTTTGGCGGCAGTAACGCTGGTAATTGATGCGCAATCGCGGCTTCAGAAAAGTGATTGCGTAACTTTGTACTCACATGCCGTTGTGTCTGCTCAGCCAACGAGTAAAGATCTTCACACCAAGCCCCTCTTGGTTGAGCGGGATGAGCATCAAGCCACCCTTTAATTGAGCATGTTAATTTACGTCCGTAGTGATGAGCGGGGTCAAGGCGTTCTGGGATCGTATCAATGATCCAGTATTCTTGTGGATGGCACTGCGCTTGCCATTGAAGTAGGCGTTTTCCTGTTAAGCTCGAGCCGAATTGTACCACCAGTTCAGCTTCATTAAGTCGCGCTTTGGCCTGTGGATGAGCTAACCATAAATCTGCACAAGGATAAGGTTGCCCTGTTTGTGACAACACATCGCTAATTAACGGCCAGCCAAGTTCCTTCGCCCAGTTTGCAACACGCTCACCATCTTGACTATTCATACGACCCGCAATAACAACCCCTTTTTTCTGACGCCAAAAATACCAGTCAGAAATATGGGCAACGGTGTTGGTTAAAGGCTCGCTTAACCAAGGTAAATTAGAATGCCACCAATCGCCAAGTTGTTGCTGCCATTCATAATCTCCTTCCGTTTCACCATACAGCGGCTCAGCAAATGGGCAGTTAATATGGAAAGCGCCGTGGTGTAGTTGATTCATCCCATTATCAATGGCACTGACTAACCATTTCGCCGAAATATCACGCGTTGGTCGGGGTAACATCAAACTTTGTGATGGGTGTGACGCAAAGATATGTGTTTGGCGAATAGCCTGATTCGCGCCACAATCGATAAGCTCCGGCGGTCTATCTGCCGTCAAAAAAATGACTTTTTCGCCAGTCAGTCCGGCTTCAATTAGGGCAGGATAGAGGTTAGCCACTGCGGTTCCTGAAGTGACGATCACGCCGACAGGCTCAAGGCTTGCTTTTGCTAAACCTAAAGCTAGATGCCCCAAGCCTCTTTCATCAAAATGAGTATGGCAGTGAAGCTTATTGTTATTCGCTGCTGCTAACGTCAAAGGTGTAGAGCGAGAACCAGGCGCAATACAAATATGTTTCATACCGTGGCGGGTGAGTGCTTCGATAATAATCTCAGCCCAACGCATATTAAAAACAGAATTCGACATAATGAGCTCAATAAGTTGTTTATTATCAGTAAGTGTAATGCGCTTGATATAAATTTCTTGATCTTAGAACAATTTTTAGTGAACTAATTGAAACCAAAAGAAAAATAACCATATTATATTTATGGTTTTTCAGGGGGTTCAAGTAGAGATTTAAGCCCCGCAGCTTTATTTTCAATTTCAATCCATTCTTGTTCCGGATCAGAATCACTGACAATCCCAGCCCCCGAGAACAATGACAACCGTTGATGTTCAATTTGAGCACAGCGTAAGGACACGGCGAACTCACTTTTATTTAAGCTAACGAAACCTCCCGTTCCAGCGTACCAGCGGCGCGAGAAAGGCTCATGTTCCGTTAAAAATTGACGAGCAACCGTTCTCGGCAACCCACATACCGCAGCAGTAGGTTGTAAACGCTGTAAACATTCACTGTCTGAAGGTGACACTAAAGTTGCGGCAATCGAACGATAGAGGTGTTGGATCTTGCGTAGGCGAATCACTTTCGCGGGGGAAACATCAATACCCGTTACAATACCTTGTAACTGCTGGCAAATATCGTCCACGACCACTAAGTTTTCGTGTTGGTTCTTACTGTCTTCCATCAACCATTTTGCTTTTTCAGCAGCAATCGCGTCATCAGGATGATTCGCGACTGTACCTGCAAGTGCCTCCGAATTGAGTTGTGTACCTTGTCGTAGATACAAACGCTCCGGTGTTGAGGACAGAAAACCTGTTTCTTGGCTTAATGCCATCATAAAATGGTAGCATTGAAAATTAACTCGTTGGCTTGCCGCTAAAAATTCCGCCACAGAAACGGGTTGTGACAACGTCAATTTCGTTTCACGCGCCATCACAACTTTTTCCATCTCCCCCGCTCTCATTTTCGTGATAGCTTTATTTAATAGGTGGCACCACTGCGCCTTTTCAGGGAAATGTTCATGACCGATAATTTGTGTATTTAAAGGTGGCAATGTTGCCGCTGGCTTGAGCTGCTTTAAAAATGCGATTGCGGCTAAACGGTCATCTTCACCTTTGATATTAAGATAGACTGATATTGATGAACGAACGCGAAAAATTTCTAAACGCGGTAAAAAGTAAAACGTTGCCTGTTGTTTATCGGCTAATGAAATTCCTTCACCAACCGCGTTCCAGCCATTTAAGCCCCATAAACGCATATCGGGATACTGGGCATGTAAAGACAAAAATTGTTCGGCCTCAGTGATTGCGTTAAATTCATATACGGTTCCCAGAGCGCTACACTCATCCGTTCCCGTGCGCTGATACCAATAGAACTGCGGATAACAGGATTGAGCCGATAGCCAAGCTAACCCAGGAAATGTAGAGTGACCATCCAATTGCCAATGTAGACGTATGAATTCTTGATTGCCCAATGCCAATGTTGACAGTTGATGAAGAATTTCAGTTATTAAATTATCTATTTTTTTATATACCACTTTAGATCCCTACTGCCACACTCAACAAAGACTATCGATAATTATATAGTGCAATATAATTTATTAATACATTGATTATTTCTGACAATAGGTGTTACGCCTCGTAAAATCAAATATGTATTAGTAATTTTTTATTACATCACCAATAAATCACTACGCATCTTATTGTATAGATTAAAAAATTTAACTTTAATTATTTACTTGACTTATATCAATCTTTATCTTCAAGATCACACAAAAACACCATTTTGTTTTTTTACTTGATGGTTATTTGTTAATCATATTTGTACAAAGTAAAATAATCATCATCGGGTAACAATACGGTAAGTATTCAAATACGTCACATCACACTAAAAAAACATTAATTATAATTACGATATTAAAAAATAAAAAAATGATATGACAAAAACAATGCTCGCAGAGTTAATATTTATTAATCACTCTCTTAACGCGTCAAAGAGTGACATAATATTTTTATCTTAGAACATTTAATATAACTTCCTGCACTTTTATGATTAGACATTTCAACATTTAATCATAATGAATTTATTATCGATTATATTAGGTCGTCAATTTATAATATATATTTTCATATTTTAGTATCTACTTTTAGGCGATCCTTAAAGTAATTTATTCTTAACTATACGGGGTAAATGCGAATCTAATGTTTTATCATGGGTGATAAATTGCTTAGAGGTAATACTATTTTTAGCTCTATCATTTTTATCGCATCACTCATATTTGTGATTTTCTGTTGTCTACCTTTTATTTCAACCACAATACTTAATTGGAAATGAACCATTATGAGTGAAATAACTTATGACAAAATAATTGAAAAAGAGAATATAGGAGCGGCAACTCTTGCATTATTAACCAACCAAGACCCTCACTCTGCTCGCTCCGCAGGCATTTTTACTCACCAAGATTTAGTGAATATTCATCGATATACCCATTTTGCCCTTTCATTACCAACATCAACATTAGAAATCCATTCATGGCTAAAAATTAATGAATCAACTGATTTACCCATAAAAATTAGCGCACTGACTGAGGTTATTCAATTAATTCACACCCATGCCAGTGGTTGGGATGGTGTCGAACAAGAAGTTAAACAACAATCTATTAATTTATCACTGATTAGTCGAAATATTGTTCAGACTGGAAATCAAATCATTGAATACATTAATGATATGCCTATTATACAGCAAATAGCCAATAGCATTGATGACTTGTCAGCCGAGGCGCTAGATGGGCTTACTTACCAAAATGATGACCAGCAAATTGCCACAGAATTATTAAGCATACTGAATCTCATCCAAGATGATATTAAAATGCAAGCCAATAAAACTTCTAGGATTAAAAATACTATTTCTGACTTTCGAGCACATATTATTGGAGGTGCTTTATCTAATAATCAACATGTTGATTCTTTATTATTTAAAGTTAAGTCAATTTATTTGCAATTAGATTCTATTGATGATATTAATTCTGAATCACATCTTTTTGAGAAAGTCACTTTACTCAAAAAAGAGGTATTAACACTCGAAAAAGAATATGACCATTTTGTTAAGTTAAGCTTTACAGGCCTTGCTGGTGGTTTAATTGGATTACTGATTACAGGAGGGATATTCGGCAGCAAAGCTGAAAAAGTCCGCCATCGAAAAAACGCATTACTTAAAGAAATTGTTGAAATCAATAACAAACTCAATAAAGATCGCTTTATTAAAAAAGTTATTTTTGATATTCAAGTACATTTACAGAAGATTGAAGGCTATTTTAAAGATGCAAGATTAGCAGTTGACCATTTAGACTATATGTGGCTTGTTATTTTGACCGAAATTAAGCAGTCAATAGAAACTTTTGCGCGTATTGATAATGCTGCCAACCTTTTAAAGTTTATTGCTCGTTTCAAAAAAATTATCACCGCATGGGCGTCTGTGCAAACTTATTCAGAACAACTCATTGAACTATTTGATATTAAAATGACACATTACTCTCATGCTTAATAAAGGTAATACTATGCACCAAACCGTAAATTTCCCAGTTTTACCTGCTATTGAGTTTTATCAGGTAAGAATGCTCATTAATAAAATTAATAATTTTAATCATAACATTCTAAGTTACGATCCGAGCATTTTTAATCGAATAAAACGGATTGCTACTCAGGCAGAAAGTCTCAATGAGCAAATCAGAAACTCATTGCCAATAATGAAATTAAAAACTCGTTATATCATTGATAGTACGATTAGTGAGCGATTTTCAAGTCAGGATGTTGATGACTTAAAGGGAGGTCAACAGGATTTAGAGTTAACAGAATTTATCGATGACTTTACTGAGCTTAAAAATGAGCTAGAGAAGCTAACGGCACCTTTACGTACCACAAGCGATTATCTATTGGCATTACAATTAGAAGAAGCAAACCACCTTAAAAGTGAGAGCTATCGTAACCTACAAAATCGCCTTTTATTACTGGCTAACAATAATCAAAAGACATTGGATGAGTTTAACCAAGAGTTAATTGCTATTGTTAAAGCTGAAGAAGTTATCTTAAATTACAAGCTAGCGGATTTATTTGATCATGTTTTTCCTGATATATCGCTCATTGAATCATTAAATATCCCTCCTTCTAAAAAAGATCTGCTAAAAATTGCGATTGCCTGTGCCAAGCGCTTACTCACTATCCTTGACAATGGCTTAGATTTTATAAAATTGGTCAATGTTCGACTCTATTTGGTCGATCAAATCGCTGTTTTAAATGAGAAAGACCAGCAGTTTAAAAAGCGCATTGATAAGCTGACACACCTACTTATGCTCACTAAAGATATTTCAAAAATAGATGAGCAACGACAAGATGTTGCTGCCCATTTTCAGCAGTTACAATCTTATTTAACGCAATGGATTGACTATATGCAGACATGTTTAGACGAGCAGACGTTTAATATCCATAATGCCATCAAATCTTGTGAAGCCTTTATGGACTTTATTAATGAAGCCGAATATCAATATCAGCGCCAATTAGCTGATTAAAAAAAACGGCTACTGAAAAGTAGCCGTTTTTTTTTACTGTGATGGCGGTGAAGATTAAAGCGGGCTCACAGCCAATACCATATAGGAGAGATTGATAAGCGGTTGCGGCCATACCCCTAGCAGGATCACGATAATTGCACAGATAGCAGCAACAACTGTCCCGAAAGTGGCTTTTTCTGGCCCAGTATAACGATCTGCATGTTCTGCATCACGGCTATACAAGCTTGCCATAAAGCGTAGATAGTAGAATAGACCAATCGCACTACCTAAGACCACGGCACCAGTTAACCACCATAGCTCTGCCTTCACTGCGGAAATAATCACATAGAATTTACCAATAAACCCTAATGTAATCGGTATACCAGCCAGAGAAAGCATCATCACGGTAAGCACTGTCGCAAGTACAGGCTTATGCCAGAACAGCCCGCGAAATGCACTCAAGTCATCTTGGTCATCGCCACGATATGGGCTAGAAATAATGCTGATCACACCAAAGGCGCCCAAACTTGCAAACAGATAGCCGACTAAATAGATAGCGACAGTGACTTGGGAATCTGTTGGGGCGGCGCGTAATGCAACTAAGGCAACCAGCAGGTATCCCATGTGAGAAATGGACGAATAACCAAGTAGGCGTTTGGCACTTTTCTGAGTGATAGCCATCAGGTTACCAAACAGAATCGAAGCAATAGCGATGACGCTAACAACAATCGCCAATGTATTACTTTGAGCAGCTGGCGCTTCCATAAAGATACGCATTAATACTGCAAAGATACCAATTTTACTTCCCGTTGCTAAGAACGCGGATACCGGAGCTGGAGCACCTTGGTAAACATCTGGAGTCCATAATTGGAATGGGAACAGTGATAATTTAAAACCGAAGCCTACAATCAACATCCCCAAGCCAATCAACACCAATGGCGCATGGATTTGGCTATCAGAAAGACTCTGACCCACAGCCGCAAAGCTTAAGCTGCCTGATTCTGCATACAGTAAGGCGATACCAAAGAGCAAGAAAGAAGAGGCAGCGGCAGATAACAGCATGTATTTGATACCTGCTTCCAGCGAACGTTTACGTTCAAAGGTGTAAGCCACAAGACCGAACAAGGGTAAAGAGATCAATTCAATACCAATGAACATGGATGCCATGTGGTTAGCCATTGAAAGTAAGACGCCCCCTGTTACCGCAATCGCCAGTAACAGATGGAATTCTTCTTTATTATCATTAAAGCCTTCCAACCAATGGAAAGCAAAAATGCTGGTTGCCATACCCGCAATCAGGACCAATGCGCTGTAGAACATCGCATAGCCGTCAACACGAATAAGCGGAGTGACTTCTATTGGCAGACCCTCTGCAATAAAGAACAGAGATAGCAGCGCAACGGCGAAGCCGAATACTGTCAGTGTGGCACTTGTTAGGTGATCGCGTCGCCACGCAATGGACAGCATCACAACCACCGCCGTCAATCCGACGATCAATAGCGGGAGTATTGCGATCAATTGTTGAAGTGTTATTGTCATGGCGAATTACGGCCTTAATGTTGTAAGTGAAGCAGTGTACAAGTTATGTAATGTTTCCATCGCACCCTCTGAAGTATCCAGAATTGGTTGTGGATAGAAGCCAATAATAACCAGTAAAACAGCCAGAGCCAGCAGCACACCAAATTCACGTGCTGTTAACCCTTTCATTTCGCTCTCGGATTTTGGTGTACCGTAGTAGGTTTGTTGCATCATCCACAATGAGTAGACAGATGCGAACACCACACCAAAGACCATGATGCAAGTCACCAGCGTAAATTGGCTGAATGTACCAAACAGGATCATGAATTCACCGATAAAGTTACCTGTGCCCGGCATACCTAAAGTTGCAGCGGCAAAGAACAGTGATAAACCCGGTAACCATTTAATACGTTTCCATAATCCACCCATCATGCGCATATCACGGGTTTGTGTACGCTCATACAACTGCCCGCTGATGATAATTAATGCTGCACCTGACAAGCCATTTGTGATCATTTGGATCACTGCACCTTGGTATGCAAGAACAGAGCTAGCGTAGATTGCCACCGTCACAAATCCCATGTGAGACAAGCTACTGTATGCAGCAAGACGCTTAATGTCTGTTTGTTTAAATGCAAGCCATGCACCGTAGAAAATGCTGATCACACCAAGTGTCATCGCAATAGGTGTAAACTCGATCGATGCTTCAGGGAACAGAGGTAGTGTAAAACGCAACAGGCCGTAAGCCGCTGTTTTTAACATAATACCTGAGATATCCACAGAGCCTGCTGTTGGCGATTGCTCTTGGGTATCCGCCATCCAACCGTGGAATGGCACTAATGGCATCTTAACCGCAAAGGCAATAAAGAAGCCTAACATTAGCATAAAGCCAACGGTGCTAGACATCTGAGTACCAAGCAACTCATTGTAGTTAAATGTCCACACAGAGGTGTCGCCGAAGTGGACTAATGCTAATCCAACAATCGACACCAACATAATCAAGCCACTCGCTTGTGTGTAGATAAAGAACTTAGTGGCAGCGTTAATATGCTGTCTGTTTTCTGCTCCTTTGTGCCCCCAGTTAGCAATCAGGAAGTACATTGGGATTAACATCATTTCCCAGAAGAAGAAGAACAAGAACAGGTCAACCGCCGTAAAAATCCCCATCACACCTGCAATAATCCACAGCAGGTTAAAGTGATAAGCACCTTGGTTGGCTTGGTTTTCACTCCACGAACTGAGGACTGAGAAAGCCCCCATGATCGCGGTTAGTACCACCATTAACAGTGATAAGCCATCAATCGCCAGATGGAAATTAATACCCAGCATTGGGATCCACGGCATTGAGTATTCCACTTGCCATTGTGGAACACCTTGTGGATTTACCAGAGAGTAATCTCCCTGTAGCCATAACAAGATTGATAATATTAATGTTATTCCCATTGAAGCCAGCGCAACCCAACGTGGTGCGCGGTGGCTAAACCGGTCAGCCTGCCAGCTTAGCAGGCCACCGATGAAGGGAATGAGTATTAGCCAGGGTAATAGCATGGCGCAATGTGTCCCTTAATTAAACCAAAAGCAGCAGAGCAAGAATCAGCACTGCACCCAGCCCCAATGAGGCAACATACCAACGGACCTGACCGTTCTCACTAATTGCCAACCCTTTGTTTGCCCAACGAGACAAGCAGGCAGGTAGGTTCATCAATGAGTTCACAGGATCGCTTTCCAGTAGCCATGCAACACCCTTGAAAGGTTTTACAAAGACAACGTCATACAGCCAGTCGAATCCCCACGCATGATACCACCATGTTGAGAAGAAACGGCCTGGTGCACTTTTCGCGATAACTGTGGCGATAGAGCGTCTGTACAGATAAATGAATGCCACAATCAACAGTCCGATAACAGCAAGGCTACCTGAAAGCATCTCCAACTGTAGCTTACCAGCTTCATGCTCCAGTGGATTAACAGGGAATACGCCTTCTAACGGCTGGTGAATCTGCGCACCAATAAATGTCGCTAAAATTGCCAAAATGCCCAATGGTATGGAGTGAGTAAATCCTTTGACCTTGTGCGCTTTAATTTTCGCTTCGCCATGGAAGGCGATGAAAATCATACGGAAAGTATACATTGCTGTCAGTAGTGCACCGATGAGGCCAGCCCATAAGAGAACCGTTTGGCCATCCACTTCTGCACCCCACAAAATAGCGTCTTTACTGTAGAAACCGGCCGTGAATAGAGGTAGTGCAGCCAGTGCACTTCCGCCGATTAACATCACCGTATAGACGTATGGAATTTGCTTACGCAATCCACCCATTTTGAAAATATTTTGTTCGTGATGACAAGCAATGATCACCGAACCTGCTGACAAGAACAACAGCGCTTTAAAGAAGGCGTGCGTCATCAGGTGGAAAATAGCTGCATCCCACGCCTGAACACCTAGAGCCAAGAACATATAACCAATTTGGCTCATGGTTGAGTAGGCCAATACACGTTTGATATCGGTTTGAACCAATGCTGCACAGCCTGCTAACAACAGGGTGACACCGCCCACAATGCCGACCAGATGTAAGATTTCTGGTGCCATCAAGAACAATGCATGGGTACGAGCAACAAGATAAACACCCGCGGTTACCATGGTTGCTGCGTGGATCAGAGCAGAGACCGGAGTTGGACCCGCCATCGCATCGGCTAGCCATGTCTGGAGTGGCAATTGAGCAGATTTACCTACCGCACCACCTAAGATCATTAAGGTTGCCCATGTGATTGCACTGCCACCTTCTGCCATTTTTTGTGGTGCCATTACAGCCATTTCGCTGAAGTTCAAAGTACCGAGTTCATTCCACAGAATAAACATACCGATAGCTAAGAACACGTCACCAACACGCGTAATGAAGAAGGCTTTCATTGCCGCTTTGCCGTTATCTGGATTGGTGTAGTAGAAACCGATCAACAGGTAACTGCACAGCCCTACCCCTTCCCAACCGAGATACATCAGCATCATGTTATCGGCGAGTACTAAAACCACCATGCTCGCGATGAACAAGTTAGTGTAAGTAAAGAAGCGTGAATACCCTTCCTCACCACGCATATACCAAGAAGCATAAACGTGGATCAGGAAGCCAACGCCCGTTACAACACCTAACATCGTCAGTGAGAGGCCATCAAGGCGAATCGTAAACGGGATATTGAAATCTCCCACTGACATCCAAGTCCAAAGCAGATCGGTGTACGGAGGATATGCACCATTTGCAAGTACAGGTTGTTCTAAAAACTCAATACCCGCATACAATGCAACAACCGCTGCAAGGCCGACGACTCCAGCCCCAATAATAGCTGAAACATTTTCTGACCAACGACCGCGGGAAAATGCTAATAGCACTGACCCCAGAAGCGGAAACAGAATTGTTAAATAGAGTAAATTCATCCGCGCATCTCACTGACTTTATCAATATTCAGGTTCTGACGATGACGATGGAGTTGCAGTAACAACGCCAATCCAATACTCGCCTCCGCTGCAGCCAGTGCAATTGCCAGAATGTACATTATCTGGCCGTCTGGTTGCCCCCAAAAACTCCCAGCGACCACAAAAGCGAGCGCTGTTGAGTTAATCATGATTTCCAGTCCGATCAGCATGAAAAGCAAGTTGCGGCGGATAACAAGGCAGCTTAGCCCCATCACAAACAAAATAGCTGCTAAAATCAGACCATGTTGAAGAGGTATCATTATTGTTCCTCCGCTTTCGCTTTCGCATTGCTAACAAGATCAGCACTGTTTTCAGTACGGTCACGACCTACGTGGAACGCAACTACTAAGCCTGCTAGCAGTAACAATGATGCCAATTCAACCGCTAGGACATAAGGTCCAAACAAGCTAATTGCCACCTCTTTCGCACTAATCACCGTGCCAGTAATACCGTCTTGGTATGACAGGCTGGTAATGCCGTAAACCAGAAGTGCCAGCAATACTGCAGATAACAGTGCCGGCCCAATCCAGTTTTTCGGTGCCAGCCATTCACGCTCTTGCTCTTGAACAGAGCGCCCAAGGTTGAGCATCATCACCACGAAAACGAACAGTACCATGATGGCACCCGCGTATACGATGATCTCCAAAGCCCCCGCAAAGTATGCGCCGAGCGAGAAGAACACCATAGACAGTGCCAGCAGAGAAACAACCAGATACAACAACGCATGTACCGGGTTAGTATTGGTTATCACCCTCAAAGTCGCTAAAACAGCAACCAGACCGGCGATATAAAATGTAAATTCCATGAATATCGCTCCTTATGGCAACAGGTCTTTGACGTTAATTGGTTTGGCTTCGTTATCCGCTTCACCTTTGTCTTTACCTGCAATCGCCATACCCGATTTACGGTAAAAGTTATAATCAGGATATTTACCCGGACCTGAAATTAATAAGTGATCTTTTTCATAAACAAGATCTTGACGACGCCATTCACCCATTTCAAAGTCAGGTGTTAATTGGATTGCCGTTGTTGGGCAAGCCTCTTCACACAACCCACAGAAAATGCAGCGTGAGAAGTTAATGCGGAAAAATTCAGGATACCAACGCCCATCCTCATGCTCCGCTTTTTGCAGTGAGATACAGCCCACTGGGCAAGCAACCGCACATAAGTTACAGGCAACACAACGCTCTTCACCGTCTGGGTCACGGGTTAATACGATACGACCACGGTAACGGGGCGGCAGGTAAACTGG
Source organism: Providencia sp. PROV189 (assembly GCF_028480065.1). Taxonomy (NCBI): domain Bacteria; kingdom Pseudomonadati; phylum Pseudomonadota; class Gammaproteobacteria; order Enterobacterales; family Morganellaceae; genus Providencia; species Providencia sp. PROV189. The sequence goes on along the minus strand of NZ_JAMPOG010000002.1, from coordinate 164,030 downwards.
CTCTTCGGGATACATTTGCGTTTCACGTTTTTGGAACGCATGCAAACCGACCAACCAAATACTGCGTACTTGAGTGCCGAAACCGACCAATAAATCTTTCAATGTCATGGTTCAATCACCCCTTACTGAGCGTTGTATAAAATAACTGCTGCGGTACCCAGCAGGTTAAGCAGAGTCAGCGGCAGGCAGATTTTCCAACCGAAAGACATCACTTGGTCATAACGTGGGCGTGGTAAAGATGCACGGATCAGGATAAACATCATCATGAAGAAGGCAGTCTTAATCGCAAACCACAGGAATGACGGCAAGAAAGGTCCATGCCAGCCACCAAAGAACAGCGTTACAATCAAGGCAGAGACTGTAACAATACCGATATACTCACCAACGAAGAACAGGCCGAATTTCATACCTGAATATTCAACGTGGTAACCATCCGCAATCTCTTGTTCAGCTTCTGGTTGGTCAAACGGGTGACGGTGACATACCGCAACACCTGCAATCGCAAACGTCACAAAGCCAAAGAATTGAGGAATGATGTTCCACATACCTTTCTGAGCGTCCACAATATCAATCAAATTGAAAGAGCCTGCTTGAGCCACAACCCCCATCAATGAAAGACCTAAGAACACTTCGTAGCTCACCGTTTGTGCGGAGGCACGCATCGCACCTAGCAGTGAGTATTTGTTGTTACTTGACCAACCAGCAAACAGCACGGCATAAACCGCAAGACCTGCCATCATCAGGAAAAATAAGATCCCGATATTCAGGTCAGCGACATACCATGTTGGGCTGACAGGTACGATAGCAAAAGCGAGGAACAGCGAACAAAACGCAATCACAGGTGCTAACGTAAAGATTTTTTTGTCTGCAAACTGTGGGATCCAGTCTTCTTTGAACAACATTTTGAACATGTCGGCCATTAACTGCCCCATGCCAAATGGTCCAACGCGGTTAGGGCCATAACGATTTTGGAATAAACCGAGAATACGGCGTTCACCCAAACTCATGTATGCCCCACAGATCACAACAACCAATAGGATGACAATCGATTTAAGGACGGAAACTAAAATTTCCATCACTTCTGGGGATATCCAATCCATCATGCCCCCCTCCGCAGATTATTGACTGATACACCCGCCATGGCTGGTGCAATACCTGGCATACCCAATGGCAGACCAATTTGACCACTCGACAGATTTTTACTCACGCGCACCGTCAGATTAAAGGTTTGTCCTTCATAACTGAACTCCGCTTGAGTACCTGCTGCAAGGCCAATCGCCGCGGCATCTTTTTCATTCAACATGATATAAGGTTCCGGCATGCGCTGCTGGATCACCTCAGAGCGTTGTGACATCTCATCACTGCCGAACAAGTGATAGTAAGGCGCAACCACCCATTGAGCTTCAGTCGCCTGATAAGCCGCTGGGATCTCCGTGAAATAACCCAGTTTACCTTCTGTTGAATTAAACAAACGAATGCCCGGATCACCAAAACGCAGATGGCCACCCACTTCACTTTGGAATTTGTTCCAAGCTTGTGGTGAGTTCCAACCTGGTGCCCATGCAAATGGAATTTGCTGACGTGGTGCCGTTGGGCTGTTGTTCCCTTCCATAGAGAACGCAAACGCCGTGTCTTTATCTTGCGGTTGGCGCTGTTCATGAACCGATTGATTCGCTAGCATCGCCGTACGCCCACTATAACGGTGTGGCTCACGAGCAAGTTTCTGACCACGAATACGGAAAGATGCTTTTGGTGCCGCATCGACAATACCTTCAAACTGAGGTAACGCAGCCACACAATCCGCAATAACATGATCAAGCTGAGACCAATCTGCATCACGTGCTTGCGCTTCTGTTTGCAGTGAATGCAACCAGCGCCAGCTTTCGTTCATGACGATAGATTTATCGTAGAAAGATGGGTCAAAGACTTGGAAGAAGCGTTGAGCGCGACCTTCTTGGTTGATCAAGGTTCCATCTGCTTCCGCAAAACTTGCCGCAGGTAATACCAAGGTGGCTTTATCCATAATGGCAGTATGTTGATGATCCGCCACAATGAGGTGCTTCAGTTTCGCCAATGCACTATCGACAGCGTTAACACTGCTATGACGGTAAAGGTCATTTTCCATCACAATAGCGACATCGACTTCATTTGCATTAATGCGCTCAAATGCACTATCCAACGGCTGTGCTTTCATCATTGCGAGACCAAAACTATTCGCGTGGGAAGCAAGGTAAGATAGCCCCACTTGAGCACCTTTTGCTTTGAGTGCAAACGCAACGTTAGCAGCCGCTTGGATCATCGCATCGCTTGCTGAGTGGCTACCACTGATAATCAATGGTTTTTTCGCACTGGCCAGCGCTTGAGCAATGGTTTCAACTTTAGCTCGTAAATCAGCAGGTAAATCTGTTACAGCCGGTGCATCACCATTAATCATGTTCGCAATAGCGAAACCAAAACGCGCTTGGTCTGCAACAGGAGCACGGTAGTTAAATGCCGCGATATCATCTAAACGCGTATCGTCAACGTTAGTGATAAACAGAGGGTATTTCGCGTGTTGGCCGATATTCATGATCGCCGCTATTTGCCAGTCTGCCACTTTTTGGGCCGCTGCCATTTCACGAGCTTTACCTTTAACGGCTTGGCGAACCGAGAGTGCCATACGAGCACCCGTCTGAGTTAAATCTTCACCCAGAACCAGTACTGCATCGTAATCTTCCACTTCGCGTAAGCTTGGTGTATAGATCCCCCCGTTTTGCAGAATGTTGTGCATCAATTCAAGGCGACGCTGTTCATCTGCCGAAACACCTGAGTAGAAGTTTTCCGCGCCAACTAATGCACGGAGTGCATAGTTACTTTCGACACTGGCACGTGGAGAGCCGATACCAATCACTTTTTTCGCTTGATTGATGATCTGTGCACCACTTTGCATCGCTTCAATGGCTGAAATCACTTGTTTCACGCCATCTTTATTTAGCAGTGGCTGGCGAGGTCTATCTTTACGGTTAACATAACCATAGCCAAAGCGCCCACGGTCACACAGGAAATAGTGGTTTACTGAGCCGTTGTAGCGGTTTTCAATACGGCGTAATTCACCATAACGTTCACCTGGGCTAGTGTTACAACCGATGCTGCACTGTTGGCAGATCCCCGGTGCAAACTGCATATCCCATTTACGGTTATAGCGTTCTGAATGTGTTTTATCGGTAAATACCCCCGTTGGACACACTTCAACTAAGTTACCGGAGAATTCACTCTCCAGAGTGCCATCTTCAGTACGACCGAAGTAGACATAGTTGTGTGCGCCATACACGCCTAAATCCGTACCATCTGCGTAATCTTTGTAATAACGCACACAACGATAGCAGGCAATACAGCGGTTCATTTCATGGTTAATGAAAGGCCCCAGATCCTGATTGATGTGAGTACGCTTGGTAAAACGGTATTTACGCATATTATGACCGGTCATTACCGTCATATCTTGTAAATGACAGTTGCCCCCTTCCTCACAGACTGGACAGTCGTGTGGGTGGTTGGTCATTAGCCATTCCACAACACTTTCACGGAATTGTTTGGCCTCTTCATCATCGATAGAGATGTAAGTCCCTTCCGTTGCCGGTGTCATACAAGACATCACGAGACGACCACGAGTGTCATCCGCGTTTTGATATTGCTTAACCGCACACTGGCGGCAAGCGCCAACGCTTCCCAGCGCCGGATGCCAGCAAAAATAAGGAATATCTAGCCCCAGAGAAAGGCAGGCTTGTAACAGGTTTTCAGACCCGTTTACATCATATTCTTTGCCGTCTACATATATTGTAGCCATAGTCAGCATGCTTCCCAAAGGCCCGCTCAACAGCAGGCGTTAATCAAAAATACGTTCTTCGTGAAAATCGATTTTTGCGGTTGCTCATTCGCAAAAATATTACCAACGCTGTTTTAATAGGTTGGGCTGGATACCGGCTATCTGAGCAATATTGCGCAGATCTTTTTGCGAGATACCCGCTTCGAATTCTTCACGGAAATATTTGATGGCGCTCTGTAATGGCTCTACCGCACCCGGTGCGTGAGCGCAGAAAGTTTTACCCGGACCTAAGAAACGGCAAAGTTGCTCTAATGTTTCAATATCGCCCGGCTGCCCTTCCCCTTTTTCTAACGCCTGCAAAATTTTCACGCTCCATGGCAAACCATCACGGCAAGGCGTACACCAGCCACAGGATTCACGAGCAAAGAAAGTTTCAAGGTTACGAACCAGAGACACCATGTTGATTTCATTATCCACGGCCATCGCTAACGCAGTACCTAAACGGCTCCCTGCTTTACCGATAGATTCAAAATCCATTGGTAAATCAAGATGATCGCCAGTTAAAAAGTCAGTACCCGCGCCGCCGGGTTGCCATGCTTTTAATGTCAGTCCATCACGCATCCCACCTGCATAATCTTCCAACACTTCGCGTGCTGTTGTGCCAAATGGCAATTCCCATAAGCCTGGATTTTTCACTCTGCCTGAAAAGCCCATCAGCTTGGTGCCCGCATCTTTACTCTTGCCAGCACTGAGGTTGATATACCATTGCTCACCATGCTCTAAGATGGCAGGAACGTTACAGATAGTTTCAACGTTGTTTACGCAAGTAGGTTTACCCCATGCACCTGACGTTGCAGGGAATGGTGGTTTTGAACGTGGGTTCGCGCGACGCCCTTCAAGGGAGTTAATTAATGCCGTTTCTTCACCACAGATATAACGACCAGCACCGGTATGCACGAACAGTTCAAAGTCAAAGCCTGAACCTAAAATATTTTTACCGAGTAACCCAGCCGCTTTCGCTTCTTCGATGGCGCGACGTAGGTGTTTGGCCGCCTCAACATATTCACCGCGTAGGAAGATATAACCACGATAAGCTTTTAGCGCATAAGCCCCGATGATCATGCCTTCAACTAAAAGGTGAGGCAGTTGCTCCATCAAAAGACGGTCTTTATAGGTGCCTGGCTCCATTTCATCCGCATTACATAAAAAGTAACGCAGTTTCATGTTTTCGTCTTTTGGCATCAGGCTCCATTTCAGACCAGTGGAGAAACCTGCACCGCCGCGGCCTTTTAGCCCAGCGTCTTTGACAAGGCTAACCACCTCGTCGGGTGCCATGCCTTTAAGTGCACGTTCAACACCTTTATATCCATTCTTACTACGATACTCATCCAGCCAAACAGGTTGTTTGTCATCACGCAAACGCCATGTCAACGGATGTGTTTCCGCAGTACGGATCACTTGTTTAAAGGAGTTTGTCATGGATACTGCTCCAGTAACTTTTTAATATCTTCAGGCTGTACGTAGCTGTGAGTGTCCTCATCAATCATCATAGTAGGACCCTTATCACAGTTACCCAAACAACAGGTTGGTAGCAGCGTAAAGCGGCCATCTGCCGTTGTTTGCCCTGGACGAATATTTAACTGATTGATAATTTCAGCTTCTAATCCTTGGTATCCCGTAATATGGCAAACCACACTATCGCAATAACGAATAATGTGGCGTCCTACAGGTTGACGGAAGATTTGGCTATAGAATGTCGCCACACCTTCTACATCACTCGCGGGGATACCTAGTACTTCGGCAATCGCGTAAATAGCACCGTCTTCAACCCAGCCACGGTTTTTTTGCACAATTTTTAGTGCTTCAATTGAGGCAGCACGCGGGTCTTCATAGTGGTGTTTTTCACCTTCGATTTCAGCACGCTCGGCTTCCGTTAAAACGAAACCGTGCTGTGTTTCTTGCGGTTCAAAAACATTTACGCCATCAAGACTGGTCTGCTTATTATGTTCATTATGCATGGTTAGCGATCCACATCCGACATTACAAAATCGATACTACCCAGATAGACAATCAAGTCGGAAACCAGACTACCTTTGATCACCGCTGGAATTTGCTGCAAATGCGCATAGCTCGGTGTACGAATACGAGTACGGTAGCTCATTGTGCTGCCATCACTCGTTAGGTAGTAACTGTTAATCCCTTTAGTTGCTTCGATCATCTGGAATGATTCATTCGCAGGCATAACTGGACCCCAAGACACTTGTAAGAAGTGGTTGATCAGGGTTTCAATATGCTGCAACGTCCGCTCTTTCGGTGGCGGCGTCGTCAATGGGTGATCGGCTTTGAAAGGCCCTTCTGGCATATTCTTCAAACATTGTTCAAGAATACGCATACTTTGGCGGATCTCTTCCACTTTGATCATCACACGGTCATAACAGTCACCGTTGTGAGCAATAGGAATATCAAACTCAAAGTTTTCGTAGCCTGAATACGGACGCCATTTACGCACGTCAAAATCAAGACCTGTCGCACGTAAACCAGCACCAGTAACCCCCCAAGCCAAGGCTTCTTCTTTTGTATAAGCAGCAACCCCGATTGAACGGCCTTTCAAAATGGTGTTTTTCAGTGCTGTCGTGACATAAGAGTCGAGGCGTTTTGGCAGCCAATCTAATAATTCACGTAGTAATTTATCCCAACCGCGTGGTAGGTCATGCGCAACACCACCGATACGGAACCAAGCTGGGTGCATACGGAAACCGGTAATGGCTTCAACGACGTTGTAAACTTTTTGGCGGTCTGTAAACGCAAAAAACACAGGGGTCATTGCGCCGGAGTCTTGAATATAGGTACTGATATAGAGTAAATGGCTGTTAATGCGGAACAGCTCAGATAGCATCACTCGGATCGTTTTCACGCGATCAGGAACTTCAATGCCCGCCAGCTTTTCAACGGCTAACACATAAGGCATTTCATTCACACAACCGCCAAGGTATTCAATACGGTCAGTATAAGGAATGTAGCTATGCCAAGACTGACGCTCACCCATTTTTTCAGCACCACGATGGTGGTAACCGATATCTGGTACGCAGTTTACGATTTCTTCACCATCTAGCTGCAACACAATACGGAAGGCACCGTGTGAAGAGGGATGGTTAGGTCCTAAGTTAAGGAACATGAAGTCTTCGTTTTCATTACCACGCGCCATGCCCCACTCTTCTGGTTTGAAAGTTAGTGCTTCCATTTCCAGATCTTGTTTTTGCTTAGTTAGCTCAAATGGGTCAAATTCTGTAGCGCGCGCTGGGTAGTCTTTACGTAATGGGTGACCTTCCCAGCTTGGTGACATTAGCAGGCGGCGTAAGTTTGGGTGACCTTGGAAGGTAATACCAAACATATCCCACACTTCTCGCTCGTACCAGTTAGCATTTGGGAACAGTGACACGATAGAAGGTACATTCAGGTCTTTCTCATTTAATGCGACCTTCAACATGATATCGCGGTTGCGATCAATCGAGATGAGGTGATAGAAAACGCTAAAGTCTGCCTCTGGCAAACCTTGTCTATGTATTCTCTGACGCTCATCCACCCCATGCAAGTCAAATAACATGACATAAGGTTTTGGCAATTTTTTCAAAAAGTCTACGACTTCCAGTAACTGCTCACGTCTTACCCAAATAACTGGCATTCCAGTACGGGTAGCTTGAACAGAAAAGGCATCCGGGCCAAATTGGTTGCGCAGTTCCAGAAGCACAGGATCATTTAAATGTTCCTGTGTCTGCCATCCTGGCAGGGTACTCTCTTGCGCTATCTGATCTGTCATCATTCTTCACCATAACGCTTGATCAGGTTTATCATTTCGCAACACATTGCTCTGTTACGCTGTATGGCTTTAAGCCTTAAATTTCGTCTGGGGTTCGCAAGTTAGTCACTGCGATACGTTCACCGTGCTTTCTTTCTCTTTCTGATTGCATATTGGCACGATAAACCCCCTGATCACCAACAACCCACGATAGCGGACGACGCTCTTTACCGATGGATTCCTGTAACAGAAGCAGAGCTTGCATATAAGCTTCAGGACGTGGTGGGCAACCGGGAATATAAACATCCACAGGAATAAATTTATCTACACCTTGGACGACAGAATAAATGTCATACATACCGCCAGAGTTAGCACATGAACCCATGGAGATGACCCATTTTGGTTCAAGCATCTGGTCATAGAGACGTTGAATGACGGGAGCCATTTTCGTAAAGCAGGTTCCTGCAACGACCATAAAGTCGGCTTGACGAGGTGAAGCACGGAGAACCTCTGCCCCAAAGCGGGCTACGTCATGAACTGCTGTGAACGACGTCACCATTTCAACATAGCAACATGAGAGACCAAAGTTATATGGCCAAAGAGAATTTTTGCGCCCCCAGTTAACGACATCGTGTAAGGCATGAGAAAGTTTACCCATGTAAACACTGTTTTTAACTTGCTGCTCAAGTGGATCGGTAACGATTTCTTGAGTTTGCAGGGGATAACGGTCGTTCTCACCGTTCGGATCTATGCGGGTGAGCGTATAATCCATTGTATAATGCCTCGCTTGTTACTGCGGATGACGATTGCTGATTTTAATAACTTCACTAGGACCTTTAACTGCGCGACGTGAACGGACAGGAGTCCAATCCAATGCACCAACGCGAACCAGATAAAACAGTCCAGCCAACAATACCAAAATGAAAATTGCTGCTTCGATAAAGCCTAACCAACCGACTTCACGGACGGCTACAGCCCATGCAAACAGGAACATGGCTTCCACATCGAAGACAACGAAGAACATGGCAACCAAGTAGAATTTCGCCGACATCCGAAGACGGGCACTCCCTACTGAATCAATACCTGATTCATAAGGTACGTGTTTTGTTCTGGCTTTGGCACGGCTGCCGAGGAAATGACCAGCGACCAACATAAACGAACAAAGGGCGATGGCGCCGACAAAGAATATCGCAAAGGCCCAGTTATGGGCTAACGCTAGGATAGATTCAGACATACTCGTTGCTTACTCATTACACATGGTGCGTGAATCTGCTCTTAACGGCAGTATTACACCATAATTGCCCAGTTAACCGAGAAGAAAGACCAAAAATCATCACCAAACATAAAAAAGCAGTCTGAAGACCGTGTTTGGTTTGTCCTCTCTCCGACTATTTATTTTGCTCAACTTAAGCAAAATAACCCGTACTTGCTACAATTCGTTGACCTACCAAAAACAAGATTGCAACAAAAAGTACTCAAAATCAGCTAAAACGTGTCAGTGTGTAAATACACACAATAAACGCAATGACTAGTCTAACTGATTATTCGCTTTTACTACACTATTATCTCAGGAAAAACCTGTCTTACCAGATGAAAACTTGCTCTTTTTATTTGATCTAGCGCACAGTTTTATTGAAAATTTGCTCATACTGTTTACAGAATATTCAAATTTAGTCTAAGTCACATTAACTGTTTTTTATTCACTAAATCAAGTAACTGTCTGACTAAGCAGTCCTATTTTATCAATTCAGCAAAATATGATTGTTAACAAGATAACAATTTTGTAACTAAAAAATGAAATTCATGTTCTGCCATCTACATCACAATTATTTCACGTAATATTATTTTAAACCATACTTATTAAGTGGTTACTTTGTCCTTTTTTGCCCCGTTTTGCTCAAAAAAAAACCGCGAAGTTATCGCGGTTTTTTCCATTGAGTTTGTACTAATCAATTAATAATCATCAAATAATTATTGGTGCTTAAAATGATCCTTCACTTTCGTTAACAATGACATCGTCACTGGTAGGTGCAACAGCATAAGGGATCTTTTTGTTTTCAATTGCACTAAATACTGTTAACACTGAATCCTTTTGTTCATCAGCATTTTTATACAGCCAATATTGGATATCAGGCAAACGAGGCAGACCATCCGTTTCATTTAAAATGCGCAGATCCGCATTTTGCATTTCCATCGGTCGCGCTGTCACGCCGACTTCTGCATTCACAGCCGCTCTGACAGCAGGAAGTGATGCTGCTTCATACGCAATATGCCATGCAAGCCCCGCATTATCTAAAGCATCAGTACTCAGTTTGCGGTATGGGTTTGTTTCATCCATAACTACTAATGGAATCGGCTCATTAGCGCGCAACTGGAAATCAGGGGCACTGTGCCATAACACCGGTACTGTTCTTAATGCTGTTTTTGGATGATGGCTAATACGCGCCGTCGTCAAAGCTAAATCAATCTCATGATTATCTAGCATTGACTCAATAAATTGTGCGCGTTTGATCCTGACTTCAACAGCAAGACGCGGGAAAATAGACGCAATACGGTTGAGTAAAAATGGGAGTAAGATATCAACCGTATCATCGGATGCACCTATTCTCAATTCACCTTCAGCGTCGTTATACGTCAATGATGCTGTTGCGTCATCATTTGCACGCAAAATTTGTCTTGCGTAGCCGAGTAATTGTAAACCATGTGCGGTGAGTAATTTATTCCTCCCGTGGCGAGCAAATAACTCACGACCGACTAATTGTTCTAAGCGTTGCATTTGCTGACTGACAGCAGACTGGGTTCGACATACTGCAGCAGCAGCGGCAGCAAATGTATTTAGATCGGCAACTGCGACAAATGTCCTCAGTAGGTCCAGATCAAGGTTCATTATTGGACGATTGGAATTTATCATCTTTAATTCTCTTATATAATTTTATGTTACCTGGTGTTCCTGCTCTCCTCCTTGAGATCAGCTTGTTTAATTACTGAAATAACTTGCTTGATGCTTATCTAATCCTTAGACTCACATTTATTACACTTTATCCGAGTGGGACAATCTTAAAATGAACGTTCCACCGAACGACAAAGAAGCATGTTAACCAATCGATTTAATTTAAATCGTAAAAACAACCTTCTTATTTGCCGTCCTCTAAATACTAACATATTTAATGTAATTGCAATTATTTTAATGTAAATGCCTTTAAACATGTACTCACGCCCTAACTCAAACGTTTATTTTTCAGTTAGTTATAGTTTTATCATTCATTTTTATTCATTATTTTCTCACTAGAACAATCAATATTACTAACAAAAAGAGCTAATTTCTGTTGAAATTCCACGGAAATTTATGAATTTTTATTTCTATACATCCAATTTCGTCATCAATCTTACAATTTGATACAATCTTTTTGTTTCTAGCCATTATTTGTCCATAATTTCTATTTTTTCCTCCAAAACAGCCAGAATTGACAACAGATAACTTCAAATTAATTAATATTATTGGCATCTACATTCAACTTAAGTGGCATGTTTAGTTATCAACAGTCACATCACAGCATAAACCAACCTTTTTCACCAAAAATTATCTCCTATCTTCAAAAGCTTCCGTGGTAAGAGTAGAGTAGTAACAGATAAGCCGGAATCCCCCTACTTAAGTCTTCCCAAATAGGGTAATGAGAGAACGAATGAATAACATTAAAAAATCTAACAAGCTTGATAATGTCTGTTACGACATTCGCGGGCCTGTATTAAAAGAAGCAAAGCGCTTAGAAGAAGAAGGTAACAAAGTCCTCAAGCTAAATATCGGTAATCCGGCACCGTTTGGCTTCGAAGCCCCAGATGAAATTCTGGTCGATGTATTGCGTAATCTACCGAGCTCGCAAGGTTATTGTGATTCAAAAGGATTATATTCCGCACGTAAAGCCATTGTTCAGCACTATCAGGCTCGCAATATTCGTGAAATGACGGTTGAAGACGTTTATATTGGTAATGGTGTTTCTGAACTGATTGTGCAAGCAATGCAAGCGCTGCTCAATAATGGTGATGAGATGCTAGTACCTGCCCCTGATTACCCGTTGTGGACTGCGGCAGTTTCTTTATCCGGTGGTAATGCAGTTCATTATATGTGTGATGAACAGCAAGGTTGGATGCCTGATATTGATGATATTCGTAAAAAAGTTACGCCTCGCACTCGCGGAATTGTCATCATTAACCCAAATAACCCAACCGGCGCGGTTTACAGTAAAGAGTTATTGTTAGAAATCGTTGAGCTTGCACGCCAACACAACCTTATTATTTTTGCCGATGAGATTTACGATAAAATCCTGTATGACGGTGCCGTGCATCACTCAATTGCGGCATTAGCGCCAGATTTACTGACCGTCACTTTTAACGGATTGTCAAAAACCTATCGTGTGGCAGGTTTCCGCCAAGGTTGGATGGTATTAAACGGGCCGAAACAACAAGCTAAGAGCTATATTGAAGGTCTCGAAATGTTAGCATCAATGCGCCTGTGTGCTAACGTTCCTATGCAGCATGCTATCCAAACAGCGCTCGGCGGCTATCAAAGCATCAGCGAATTTATTCAACCCGGTGGTAGGTTATATGAGCAACGTGAACGTGCTTGGCAATTAATTAACCAAATCCCAGGGGTTTCTTGTGTAAAACCACAAGGCGCGCTGTATATGTTCCCTAAAATCGATATTAAGCGTTTTAATATCCATGATGACCAGAAAATGATCCTTGATTTATTACTACAAGAAAAAGTGCTTCTTGTACAAGGTACTGCATTTAACTGGCCAGAGCCGGATCACTTCCGCATCGTGACCCTGCCTTATGCAGATGATCTTGAAATGGCAATTAATAAATTTGGTCGTTTTATCGAAAATTATCGCCAATAATGCTTCATTAATCGTTAAGACAGAAACACTCCCTCAAAAAAGGGAGTGTTTTTTATGAATCGTCTGTTACGGCTTAACATTTATTACTTTTCCAATTTAAGCTAGAAAATAAAAAAGCCCTGCTGTCTTATTGAGACAATAGAGCTAAGCATTCATCAAACACAATAGACGGCCTATCACCTCTTTATTGAACAACGTTTTGTTAATACTCTTAAAAAGATGATTCAGACTTATTTATTATCGTTTATCAATAATCATATAATAGAAATAAAATAAACTGCTGCTAAAAAGAATAGCAATAATATAATTGGAAAGTATTTCATATTATCCCCTACCATTATTTATTAAGAATGTTATTCCTGATTATAGATTTTTATCACCGCAGATCAAACAATAATTAAAAACAAATAAAACAACAATAAAAGAACATCATAAACAGACGTTCTATAAAAGTATATTGGCCTAATAAAATTAAAGCTACTATCTTATTATGATAGCATTATCTCTTCTCTTTTAAATTAGCTTTACTAGGCTCTTAGTAGTTTAGTTTTGCAACCACTTGAGTGAGAAAATGCAATATACATGGTTCTTGCATCACCATTAACACCAACAATAACTGTTGGGTCATCATCTTCAGTAATAGAACAGTAAAAATTATTTTTTGTAATAAATCTTTCTCCTCGCTCTGTTATTATTTCTAGTCGCCAATAATCTTCATAGCCAGAATACTCAAATGAACCTGCTTTTTTTATAATCTTCCCATGCTCAATATTATAAAGTGTCATATCTGTTGGCTTACCATGAGCGGCCGTATGATGTAATCTGACATATTTTAATTTTTCATGCCAAAAATTTTCAAATGTAATAAACCCCAAATTCCAAGGCATAAACCCTCCATATAGTTTCTCATGCTATCAATAGAAATAAATTTAATTAATGCTGTTTTACAGCAGATATAAAATAAATGAATGATTAGCGATATAAAATCACTTAAATTATTAATTTACTTCTATTTTAATTTCCTTAACCTTTGACAAACCAATATCTATTTTAAATAGACTATAATATAATCGTTTCTTTGCCCATTTAATGAGGTTTTATGAGCTACTTTTTTGCCCACCTTGCACGAATGAAACTCATCTATCGCTGGCCGCTAATGCGTAATGTCCGTACTGAGAATGTCTCAGAGCATAGCTTACAAGTTGCCATGGTCGCTCACGCGCTGGCGATTATCAAAAACCGCAAATTCGGTGGTCACGTTAACGCTGAACGCATTGCTTTATTAGCAATGTACCATGATGCCAGTGAAGTGATTACGGGTGACCTTCCCACCCCGATTAAGTATCACAATTCACAGATTGCGCATGAATATAAAAAGATAGAACAATTTGCCCAGCAAAAATTGCTAGATATGCTTCCAGAAGAGCTACAAGAGGATTTCAAGCCACTTCTCATTGAAGAGTTGCAATCGGATGAAGAGCACAGCATTGTTAAACAGGCTGACTCGCTGTGCGCTTATTTAAAATGTTTAGAAGAGTTATCTGCCGGAAATAGTGAATTTAAATTAGCCAAAAAACGCCTTGAAAAAATCCTTGCTGAGCGACAAAGCCCCGAGATGGATTATTTTATCGAGATTTTTGTACCTGGTTTTAAACTATCTCTTGATGAAATTAGCCATTAATCTTCAAAACTGGAATGGTACTTTTCATTCCAGTTTAATCAATAACACTCACTCTCATTCTTTTAATACTGTCGGGAAATCGATATTCAGTCGTCTTGAATCACCATTAATACCTAATATAACTTTTCCATGATCACTCTCTATGAGAACAATAGAAATTGTTTTTTGTTTGCTATTTTTTTGCCACTTTTAATCATGTATTTTACAGGCCAATTATCATAAGCGTTAATCTGAAGTCGGCTTAAGCCGATCTCAAGTTATTTAAGCTATTAACGGTTACGTTTTTTAATGAATACAAAAAGAAGTAGAAGCCCTCTGATAAAGGGCTTCATTCTCATTAGAAAGGAAAAAGAATAGGTACTAATAATACGCTTATAATCATCACGATGATGGTAAATGGCACACCAATTTTGACAAAATCACCAAACTTATAGCCCCCAGGGCCTAGCACTAATGTGTTCACTGGTGACGAGACTGGCGTCATAAATGCCGCAGAAGCTGCAATCCCAACAATCATCGCAAACGGTAATGGTGAAACCTCCATCTGACGTGCCGCAGCAATCGCGATAGGCGCCATTAAAACGGCCGTAGCGGTATTAGAAATAAATAAACCTATTGTGGCACAAAGTATAAATAGACATAGCAGCATGACATGTGGCCCCAAATTACCCGCAACCTCCATGAGGGCATCAACCGCCAATGAGATCCCGCCCGTTTTTTGAAGCGCCAATGCAAACGGCATCATCCCAACAATTAAAATGATACTGGGCCAGTGAATAGACTTATAGGCGCTCTCCATATCAATGCAACGGAATTTCCCCATTAATAAACACGCAATCAACGCTGCAACAAAGTTAGGAATTTCATTTGTTACCATCATAGCGACCATCAATGCCAGACAAAACAGCGCATGAGGAGCTTGTGAGGCGGCTGGAGCGACTGCCTCTACTTCAGCAGCAAGGTTTAACACAATAAAATTGCGCGGTTTCGTCGACAAAATGCGGATCAGTTTCCAATCCCCAATGACCAAGAGAATATCACCGAGCCTCAATGGTTCATCAACTAATTTACCATCCATGGCCTTACCATCTCTGCGGATCCCCACAACATTTAGGCCATAACGAGTACGAAACTTAATATCGCGAAGACTTTTACCCAATAATTCAGAATCTGGGTTCATAGACACTTCCGCCATACCAACATCTCGAGATTGATCAGAAAAATAGTCACCGCGTAAAATCATCGGTTCCAGTTTCTGTTCAAAACAGAATTGGCGTAACTCATCATCACTGACAGAAATATCTACCAGCAATACATCTTGCTCTCTAAGTTCTGTTCCCCCTGTTGCACTGACCATAACACGGCGAAATTTCCGCCAGCGCTCAATGCCTACCACGTTAGCTTCATAGCGAGAGCGTAAATGCAATTCATCAAGGGAATGACCAATTAATGGCGAGCCTTTACGGATGGCAAGACGGCGCGCTCTACCGGTTAATTTATAGTCACGAATGAGGTCACGAAAGGTACGTTGATAACGTTCGGGGAGCTTATCGGGTTCACTACTTCCTAACCAGCGGCGGGCAACCCACATATAGGCGATACCCGCCAATAAAATCACAATACCAATTGGTGTAATGGAGAAGAATTGAAACCCTTTGATGCCTTCCCTGACCAATTCACTATTGACCACCATGTTCGGTGGTGTCGCAACTAATGTCATCATGCCACTAATTAAGCCCGCAAAGCCTAATGGCATCATCATGCGACCTGGAGAGATTTTCATGCGGGCGGCAACACTCAGTACAACAGGGATGAAAATAGCAACCACCCCTGTAGAACTCATAAAAGCGCCTAGCCCAGCAACCGTTAGCATTAAAAATACTAACATCTTGCTTTCACTACTACCTGCAACACGAACCAGCCAATCGCCCATTTGATAGGCGATCCCTGTTCGAACCAAGCCATCACCAATCACAAATAACGCCGCTATCAATAATACGTTAGGATCGGCGAAACCCGCAGTGGCTTGCTCTAAAGTTAAAGTATCACTTAGAACAAATGCAACGATAACCAATAACGCGACCACATCCATCCGAATTTTGTTTGTGGTAAACAGTACGATAGCTATCAGTAGCAGGGTTAACACCCACAGCAATTCTCCGTTCAAAGCATCCCCTTTCGACGAAAAAAACAGTGCTAATCAATTCCTTTAGTTAACCATGTTTAGCGGAGAATTTCTTTGATTAATTCGGTATTAAACATTTTTTGATACAGATAGTGTGAAAACACCATTTTTGTCTGGGCCAGATACCGAAATTTGCGTTAATGAACTGATTATTGCATGAATTTGTTCTCTTCTTGGCATACTCTCTGGGGCATGAACAGCGACCACTTGGCAGCCTGCATCAAGGGCTGAGTGAATGCCTGCTTGTGCATCTTCAAATGCAATACACGCTTGTGGATCTAAATTTAGGCATTTTGCCCCTAATAGGAAAGGTTCAGGATCAGGCTTACCTTTTGTCACTTTTTCAAATGTGACCCAATGTTTGGGTTCAGGTAATCCTGCTGCTTGTTGACGACCATGCGCTATCGGTACGGTTCCTGAGGTTACAATAGCCCAAGGCACCCCTAGCTCCTCTAAACGGGTGAGCAGTGCTACGGCGCCTGATAACGCAATAACACCTTCAGTGTCGGAAGCTTCCATTTCTTCTAACCAGCGAAAACGAGCATTAATTTCGTCTTCACTGGCATCAGGCATAAAGTGGCGTAAACTGGTTAGCGCAGGTTTCCCATGGATAAAACGAATGATTTCTTCTGGCGCTACCCCTATCTCTTTACCAAATAAGCACCAGCAGCGCTCAACAACAGCTAATGAATCGACAAGTGTACCATCAAGATCAAATAGTAAACCTTTTGCTTTTAACTCCACTTTTACCCCTTACAAACGCATTATGCGTTAATAATTTGACTAATCTCTACCGCAGATAGGTGGTATTGGCGAGGACATGCACGCCAGATCCCCAGCATCCGCACATATTTATCCCACATTGGTGTTTGTGAGTTGAAACCATGAGTTCCGCTATCGAAATGCGTATAGCGACCTTCCGTATTAACCATAAAGCGAACATAACTCAAATAACGCGCCTCTGTTGCTGCATCAAAACCTAAAAATTGTACTCGACGCGCGTCAATGCCTTGTGGGTCACTCATATTGCCATATGAGACCTGTAAAGCATGATACATTTCCATAATATCAATGACGGTACGGCAAGTGCTTTCACTTAATTCACCAAAATCTCTATCAAGCTCACGCATTTGCAAACCAAAACCCCGCTCTACAATCGTTTGTAGACGGCGATAACGATCCGCATTTTCAGGATCGAGCATAGTCATCATTTTATATTGGTTAGATAAAATTAGGCGTTGTGCGTTGGTCATTTCCATCATGCTTCTCCTCGGAAAATTTTTAGCTCATCTTCGCATTCAAATTTCATGATGGACAGTGAAAACATCACTTTTATTGATCTAGACAGGCTTTTTGCGTTACTTGTTGTTAAATCGGACTTTTAATTTAAATATCGTCCATAAATGACTTATCTAATTGCTTAAATGCTCGTTGTAACAATTGTGCTAATGCCAAGTAATCAGGCTGCCCTTCTACAGGCGCCATCGCAATCCCTGCTTGTACAAATTTTTCTCGAATTTCGTAGAACCAACTCAACAAACTGGCGGGAAGTGGAGTTGATGCTCTTTTACCAAGCCACCACAAACCCTGCATCGGTAAACTGCAAGCAAATAGTGCTGTTGCAACCGCAGGACCGAGGTCTCCCCCTAGTGCGATTTGCCAAGTCAGTGTAAAGATAGCAATAGGCGGCATATAGCGAATACCAAACCGAGTCGCCTTGATCATGCGCAATTCAGGGAAGATAGGGGTTAACTTTTTCTCCATAGGAAACGTTTTTAGGTACAGGTTCCCCAACCTAAATCGTTTAAAAAAACCCGATGGTGAGTTTTGTAATGTACTCATACATTCCTTCCTATGACTCGCAAACCTATATAAAGAAATAACACATTTAATACTTACCTTACGCCATTTTAACAGCAATGCCTATGAATAAGCACAAATAGATAATTTTCAATTATTGCCGCACTAATCTGATCATTTTTGGCGAAATCAGCTATCCTGATTGATAGGTAAATTTGCATAAAATGCGTATTTTTTACGGTGCTTATGATTTTAATCAATCAAACCGGCCATTTCTAAAAAAAACATACAAAATATAAAATAATTTTAGTAGAATTGGCCGCATTTAGCATCGCTGTAGAAGTCTGTTAATTTATGCTTGGTTTCAATTGTTCTACAGCTTTGATATATATTGGGGTTTTTGCGTGTTATTTCAACGCCAGTCATTAAGTTCACTCATCATGCGCTTAATGCAATTAAAAACACGGCTTTTTTAACCCTTTATTAGGCACCGATACATGTAGTTTTGACATTATCATTGATATCAATCATGAAATATCAGGTGTCAAATGCGCTAGTCTCTAGCGATACCATACTTTTTACAAAGTCTTTTTATGCTTTTGCAACTTAAAGGCTTCACAACAACAATTAACGATAGGTATTTCCATGTCAAGTAAGCTGGTACTGGTACTAAACTGCGGTAGCTCCTCACTGAAATTCGCCATCATCGATCCAACCAATGGCGATGAATATTTATCTGGATTAGCTGAATGCTTTAATCTGCCTGAAGCTCGTATTAAGTGGAAAATGGACGGCGCTAAGCATGAAGCTGAATTAGGTGCAGGCGCGGCACACAGTGAAGCACTGAATTTCATTGTTAACACTATTCTTGCAGCAAAACCTGAGTTGTCTGCTCAAATTTCTTCTATTGGTCACCGTATTGTTCATGGTGGCGAGAAATTCACCTCATCTGTTTTGATCAATGACGACGTCGTTGAAGGCATTAAAGCAGCAGTGCCATTTGCACCTTTGCATAATCCAGCTCACTTGATTGGTATCGAGGAAGCGAGAAAGGCATTCCCTCATTTAGTACACAAAAACGTAGCGGTTTTCGACACTGCGTTCCATCAAACTATGCCTGAAGAAGCTTACCTATATGCACTACCATATGAATTATATGAAGAGCATGGTATCCGTCGTTATGGCGCTCACGGAACTAGCCACTACTATGTCTCCCGTGAAGCGGCGAAAAAATTGAATAAACCGGTTGAAGAGCTTAACGTTATTACCTGCCATTTAGGTAATGGTGGCTCGGTGACGGCGGTTGTTAACGGTCAATGTGTTGACACCTCTATGGGTCTGACACCATTAGAAGGATTAGTCATGGGAACACGTAGTGGTGATATCGACCCTGCGATCATTTTCCATCTACATGACTCACTCGGCATGAGCGTTGAGCAGATCAACAAGTTGCTAACAAAAGAGTCTGGCCTTCTCGGCTTAACCGGTGTGACTAGTGACTGCCGTTATGTTGAAGATAACTATGCAACCAAAGCCGACGCTAAACGCGCTATGGACGTTTTCTGCCATCGCTTAGCGAAATATGTCGGTGCATACTGTGCATTGATGGAAGGCCGTCTTGATGCCATTATCTTTACTGGCGGTATCGGCGAAAACTCTGCGCAAGTACGTGAGTTAACGCTGAAGAAACTGGCTCTACTTGGCTTCGAGTGCGACCATGAGCGCAACTTAGCTGCACGTTTCGGTAAAGAAGGCTTAATCACCACAGATAACAGCCGCCCTGCGCTGGTTATCCCAACTAACGAAGAGTTAGTGATTGCTCAAGATTCAGCACGCTTAACCGCTTAAGATTCTCTACCGCCAGCCTAACCCGCTGGCGGTACTACTTTATGATACTGTTTTATTAGAGTAACCGATTAAAGAGGTTCCCGTGTCTCGTACAATTATGTTAATTCCTACCGGCACTAGCGTTGGTTTGACCAGCGTCAGCTTAGGTGTCGTTCGTTCAATGGAACAAAAAGGTGTCCAGTTGAGCGTATTTAAACCTATCGCTCAGCCACGTATTTCCGGTAGTAAAGATCAAACCACTGAAGTTTTACGCTCTCATTCAAGTCTCACCACTATCGTCGAACCATTAAAAATGGAATATGTAGAGTCACTACTGACCTCTTCAAAAAAAGACGTGCTTATGGAAGAGATTGTTGCCCGTTATCATGAGCAAACTAAAAATGCTGAAGTGGTATTAATCGAAGGTTTAGTGCCAACGCGTAAGCACTCTTTTGCACAGTCTCTGAACTATGACATCGCAAAAACCTTAGGTGCAGAAATTGTGTTTGTCACCGCACCGGGTAACAGCAATATAACTCAAATGAAAGAGCGCCTTGAGTTAGTACGTAACGAATTCGGCGGCCAACGCAATAAAAATATTATCGGGGTTATCGTCAATAAAGTGAATGCCCCTGTTGATGAGCAAGGTCGTACTCGCCCTGACCTCTCTGAAATCTTTGATGATTCGACCAAAGCAACCATTGCGAATATCACAGCAAAAGATTTAGAGTGCCTAAGTCTACCGGTTCTAGCATCAATCCCTTGGAACTTTGACCTGATTGCAACGCGTGCCATCGACATGGCAAGACACTTGAATGCCGACGTTGTTAATGAAGGTGAAATCAATACTCGCCGCGTGAAATCAGTGACTTTTTGTGCTCGTAGTATTCCTCATATGCTTGAGCATTTCCGCCCGGGTTCACTCTTAGTGACTTCGGCAGACCGCCCAGATGTATTAGTTTCTGCGTCTCTTGCGGCAATGAATGGCGTTGAAATTGGTGCAATCCTGCTAACTGGCGGCTACCAAATCGACGAGCCTATTCGCCAACTCTGTGAACAAGCTTTTGAAACAGGTCTACCTGTATTTATGGTGAAAAGCAATACATGGCAAACTTCACTAAATCTACAAAGTTTCAGCTTAGAAGTGCCTGCGGATGACCATGAACGTATTGAAAAAATTCAAAACTACGTTGCTCGTCATATTAGCAGTGAATGGATTGAATCACTCGTGGCTGATTCTGAGCGTCCTAACCGCCTATCACCACCTGCTTTCCGTTATCAATTAACTGAACTAGCACGTAAAGCCGGTAAGCGTATTGTTTTACCAGAAGGTGATGAGCCACGTACGGTTAAGGCTGCCTCTATCTGTGCAGAGCGTGGTATTGCAACTTGCGTACTGTTAGGTAATCCAGAAGATATTCGCCGTGTCGCTGCTGCGCAAGGTATTGAGCTTGGTACAGGCATCGAAATCGTTGATCCTGTGAAGGTACGCGAAGATTATGTTGCTCGCCTAGTTGAGCTACGCAAAAACAAAGGCATGACCGAAGTTGTTGCTCGTGAGCAACTTGAAGACAATGTTGTTTTGGGTACATTAATGCTCGAAAAAGGTGAAGTTGATGGTCTCGTATCCGGTGCCGTCCACACCACAGCAAATACTATCCGTCCACCTCTGCAATTGATCAAAACAGCGCCGGGTAGCTCATTAGTCTCTTCTGTCTTCTTTATGCTACTCCCTGAGCAAGTCTTCGTTTATGGTGACTGTGCGATCAACCCAGACCCAACCGCAGAGCAACTGTCAGAGATTGCTATCCAATCAGCAGATTCCGCGAAAGCCTTTGGTATCGAACCTCGTGTTGCAATGATCTCCTACTCTACTGGTAATTCAGGTGCAGGAAGTGACGTTGAAAAAGTGCGTGAAGCGACTCGTTTAGCACAAGAAAAACGTCCAGACTTAATGATTGATGGTCCATTGCAGTATGATGCGGCTGTGATGGCAGATGTCGCGAAATCGAAAGCACCAAACTCACCTGTTGCAGGTAAAGCTACCGTGTTTATTTTCCCTGACTTGAACACGGGTAACACGACTTATAAAGCGGTTCAGCGTTCAGCCGACCTCGTTTCTATTGGTCCAATGCTGCAAGGTATGCGTAAACCGGTTAACGACCTATCACGTGGTGCATTGGTCGATGATATTGTTTACACCGTTGCTCTGACAGCGATCCAAGCCGTACAAAATGAAAATGCCTAATATAAATTATTAGCATTTTGTCTTAATTAAAAAGCCAACTGAACAAAAACGGTTGGCTTTGTTTTATCTAACAAAAATACGCGAGACGCTTTTCCTCATCTCCTCTTAACTGCTGAAAATTGCAAGATTAATTACCATTAATAGTAATAATAAAGGAACATTTAAAATATAATTAAGCGCGGAGATGAGCATGCTAGATGCTTTTAAATATTCAGTAAAATTTGAGCAAGTTGATATTATCAACCATTTTAAAAACACCTCAAAAAATAATTTTTCTAAAAAAATAATTGGGGTAGATAATATGAAAAGTTTACAAGATGGGATCTGTTATGGGCTAACTAACTCTTTTTTATATTATGCTCATGCAAACCAAGAAGAGATCTATGTCACTGAGACATATAACGCTTATAAAAACATAAAAAAATAAAGTTGGTTGATTTTTTAAAAGACACCTATCATTATAAAGCCTTTAAAAAACATAGTGAAGCCTTGTTAAATCAGAATTTCAATAAAGCTAGGAACATTCAAAATCATCATCACATGATTTATTTTTTAAGAGACATACTGAATAAATTCAATAAAATAAAAAAAGAATATAATGAAGATGACTGTGATTACATAAATAGGTTATTTCAAAAAAACACGTTATCAATTAAAGAGGATGAAAAACATTTATATCTAGAGCTACACGAGTTTATCAATAAAGTTTATCATGATGCACTTAATCCTCCTCTTAAGTTAGAAAAAAACCGTTATAATAACTTAGTTAGTGATGTCTCTTCAAAATGTTTTCAGAATGAAAGCGAAATAGACTCACTGCGCTTTCCACTATTTTTCTCTTTAGTGAAAGATTATTATTTAAAGCTTACAAAAGAAAGATTAACACAGCTTGAAAATATACAAAATATACATTATGACTCAATTACATCTATTGATTTCGATATCACCTTTACATCCAAAGAATTAAAAGCACACATTGAAGATTGCTTAATAAAGAAAAAGGATATTATTGGTAACCTGTGCAGTCAAACGCACTCAATGGGAATTGTCGTTAAATATAGAAATGGCAAACCTATTTTTGAATTTTTCGAACCGAATAAAGGACTATTTAAAACAACCGATAAAAGTCATTTTTTTAACTTCTTAAATGCTCTGTTTAATGATAAGTCATATAAGTTTGAAATGAGAGCCAAAACTGAAGAAAAAACTGTCAGTTTGTCTAGCTCACTGGCTGCAAATCAAACATTCAATTATATCCAAGCACCAAGAATAGATGAGCGCTTGGTAAACCAAGATGCAAAAGCATTAAGAATGAAAAGTAGCAAATTAAAACATCACAGAAAAACAATTTAACTTATGGGGTTATAAAACTAAAATATTAAAAACCATACCAGCAAATAACCGCTACACCACCTATTAGAAATAACTAACTGATTGATAGGGCAAAAACACTGCCCTATCAACGATAACATCTAAATCGCTTTTTGCTTTCTACCTATCAATAACGATACGACCGTTGCAACAATAATATTTAACACAAATGCAGCGATACCGATATTCATAAATTCAAGCCCTTTGCCTAACCAAGGGAACAGTTGCGATAACGAAATGTGCTCAATATAAGTCACTGCAAGGAAAATGACCCCTGCGATAATACCAGCCATTGCCCCCGTCGCCGTCATAGGGTTATGTTTTCTAAAGCTCATCAATAACGCGGGGAAAAATTGTGCGACAATATTAACACCTAATAACATGATAGCCACTAATGTGTCGTTGCTGTGAAAAATAAAGTACAAACTCACTAACGCAACCAAAGGCACCATAAAACGCGCATAAATCCCTGATTGACGTTTCTCTTCACTCACATTTAATGCTTTTTGCACCACTCCCGCCAACATATTAGACGTCGTCAATAATAACATTGAACCAGGTACTAATGCCGTCAGCATACCCGCGGCACCAATAAGACCAACAATAAGCGGTGAAAATGTGGTTTTAGCGATCTCAAATAACGATAAATCCACCATTGAGCCATCAAGATGCGGTATTTGTAATATTGCAGCATAACCAACAAAGAACGCAAACAGCATAATCAAGCTGTATGCAGGAATGAGAATACTATTACGCTTTAATGACTTTTCATCTTTAGCTGTAAATACGGCGGCCATATAGTGCGGCCAGCAAAAATAAGCCACTACAGATAAAAAGATAGTTGAGATATACCACGGAATATTCAATCCCTGCTCAGAAAATGTCAGAAAGCCTGGGCTAGCCGTATCGATAGCACGGAACATATCGCCAAAACTACCGTAGTAATGCAAGGGAATATAAACACCGATAAAGACAACAACAATTAAGATCATCAAATCTTTTAATGCCGATGTCCATGCTGAACCATGAATACCTGAAATCATCACAAACAAGGTCACTGCAATGATGCCTATCCAAATCGCCATATCTGCGGGAATAGCACCATAAGAGGCTTGAGAAACAATAATACCAAGCCCTTTAAGCTGCAATACGAAAAGGGGTACCATCGCC
The DNA here is from genome assembly GCF_028480065.1 of Providencia sp. PROV189. Classification (NCBI taxonomy): domain Bacteria; kingdom Pseudomonadati; phylum Pseudomonadota; class Gammaproteobacteria; order Enterobacterales; family Morganellaceae; genus Providencia; species Providencia sp. PROV189. Next base: position 139,252 of record NZ_JAMPOG010000002.1, on the reverse strand, counting down.
ACAATGGAAATTAGGCTAATCAATAGTGCTAAGCCTTGGCTTTGATATTTTGCCCCAAAAAAGTCAGAGATGGTTCTAATATCATTCTGCTTAGCAAATCGCCATACACGAGGATGCACCCAATATAGAAATATCCCCATAAAAGCGTTAACCGCCAATGTGTATAATATGGCAGGCCCTTTCCCATATGCCCAGCCACTCCCCCCTAAAAAAGTAAAGGTAGTATAAATTTCACCTGCACTGAGTAAAAAGACTAATAAAGCGCCATAACTACGTCCACCAACAGACCACCCTTCGTGATCCATGGTTTTACCTTTTTTCGACCTCAATGCAAGGTAGATACTCAATAGGAAAAACAGTGTAATGACAACTAAAGCGTAGCTCATTGTTTTTCCTTATTCTTTTTAGAGTCTAAAATATTAATTAGCAGCATAATTAAAGCGCTGATCACCACCCAAGCCACAATCCAAAACATTAAAAAAGGCAATCCCATAACAAAAGGCTCTACGCGATTGGCATAGTAAATACCCACAGTTAGAGCCAGTAGCGGGAAGATCACCAAAAAGTGATACCATTTCATACATTAATTCCTTCTTACTTAACCACCAGAAACCAAATGACGTGGCAAATGGCTGAGCATCTCAACTCCCTCTTCAGTGACTAGCAGCATGTCTTCAATCATAATGCTGCCAATGCCGATACCGTAATAAGGTGTTTCTAGGCTCATCACCATTCCCGGCTGAAACACATCAGTCGTCGCTGCACTCACAAAAGGGGCTTCTTCTAACCCGACAAATACGCCATCTCCATGCCCTAAGTGACCACGGTTATAGTGTGGTAAGCCAGAACAACGAATTAATGCCATGGTTTCATTGAACACATCACTTAAACGTACCCCGGGAGCGACACGGTTGAGCATGTATTCATGGCCTTTATGTATGGTTTGATAAATCTCTTTAACTTTATCGTTAGCATTGCCAACGACAAAGGTTCTTGCAATATCAGCCCCATATCCCGCAACATCAACACCACAATCGAATTTAATAAGATCCCCTTCTTTCGCAGGCACATTTTCCGGTAGCATTTTTGGGGAGAAATCACTGCCGACTGAAATTAAATTGAAACGACTGTAGTTAGTTTCTGGAAACTCCATCACTTTAGCTTTAAAAGCTGCGGTTAATTCAGCGGAAGTACAACCCACTTTGATTAATTCGCTAGCAGCTTGAATACCCGCTTCTGTAATTTGAGCACTTTTTCTTAAGTGAGCGATTTCCCATTCACTCTTGATAACGCGCAATTCATTGAAGAGCGGAGCGGAATCCACTAGATTTAATTCTGGGATCACCTTGTCTAGCCACACTTTCCCCATATGGCTGATTTGACCCAATTCAATGGCGACAGGTTTGCCATATACATCGGCTTCGGCCAGCGCATCTTTTAATAGCGTAAAAATAGTCTCAATCGGGCTATGAATAGGCCTTTGCTTAACAACTTTGCCATTATCAGGGTGATAAGGATCATCCACATCAACCCATATTGGGAATGTACGCACTTGTGCATTAGGCATTTCCAATTGCAAATTTGCAGCCTCAAATTCATTCATAATCACCAGCGATTTCACTGATGGGTCACGAAAAATTACCGCGATCGCCGAGCCTGTTTGCCTAAAGGTATACATGAAGAAACTAGCAAAACCGGTTAAGTGATAAAAATTATCTCCCACGGTAGCTACGAGGGCTTCAATCCCCTCTCGCTCCATAATCGCACGGGCTTTATTCGTGACATTTTGTAGGTGTTGTTGTTTTAAAGAAGATACATCTTTATGAATTGTCATTATTTATTCTCTCGGATGGTGCAACATGGTGACCAAGAATTAATTAGCAGGAAGGCATAATTCAGTGGGCATATAAATATATCAAATAGCCCACTTATTAATTATAACTAATAGTTATAATATAGTATCAGTAACACTATAGAATAGAAGACAGTATGAATTAAAGGGCTAAAGCATAGCCCTTATCAATTTAAGTCGTTAAGTTACGAATTATTTGCACACGAAATAGCTTTCTCAAACTCATTATTCCGTGTTAACCATAAAGAGAGCGCTTTTAAGGAGTCAGGGGTAAATTCATCACAACGAGCACTAATTTCGGCTGGCGTTAACCAATTCACCTCAACCACCTCAGACTCTTGCAATGCAAAAGGGCCATGGCTCACACAACTAAACAGACCGCCCCATATACGGCAGTTTTCGCCTTCATAATAAAATAAGCCATGTTCAGCAAACGGCACGCCTGCAATGCCTAATTCTTCTTCTGCTTCACGCTTAGCAGAATCTAAAATATTTTCACCTTGAGTCACCACTCCGCCAGCAGTCGCATCTAAGTAGCCCGGATAGAAATCTTTACTATCCGTTCGCCTTTGTACCAGTATTTTGCCCATTCCATCATGGACAACAATGTAAGTAGCACGATGGCGTAAGTTCTCTGCTCGCATCTGGCTACGTGTGGCCTGAGCGATAACCTCATTGTTCTCATCAACAATGTCAACCCATTCAACCACTTCGGTTTGTTCTTCCATCCTTAAAACCTTTTTTTAACCTGTTAACACAGTTTTTATGCCATAGAACTATTGCCGAAATCGGTCAAGCAAACAGTCTGTAACAAGGTATGCTTTTCACGTTCCCCTTGCAAGTGATAGCACACAAATTTGAGTATTGATTTCATGTTGCAGGAGCTTTAATAATAGGCTATTTACAGCAACAACAAGCGAATTTTTAGGAAATGCAATGCAGTCTCAGCAAATTTTCTGAGTAGCTGCTATAGTTAGCTCAGATAAGCTTTACACTGATTAGTCCAATTTTTCACAGGAGGCGATTATGCGGATACTTATTACCGGTGGTACCGGTTTAATTGGTACACCTCTCGTACAACGGCTTGTTGCTCGCTCTGATAAGGTAACAGTACTAAGCCGTTCCCCGCAGAAAGTCTACAGCCGCTTTTGTAAGGCTATCGAATGTTGGACTTCACTACAGGATAAGCAAGATCTCAATGATTTTGATGCTGTGATTAACCTTGCTGGGGAGCCTATCGCTGAAAAGCGCTGGAGTGATGAACAGAAAAAATTGTTGTGTGATAGCCGATGGAAAATCACTCAACGCTTAACTGAATTAATCGCTGCAAGTAAAACACCACCGCATACTTTTTTATCTGGCTCTGCGGTTGGTTATTATGGCGATCAAGGCCAAGCCGTTGTCACAGAATCAGAGCAGCCACACGATGAATTTACTCATCAACTCTGCCAACATTGGGAAGCCCTTGCTCAAAATGCGCAATCACCATCGACCCGCGTTTGTTTATTACGTACAGGCATTGTGATGTCATTAAACGGAGGTGCGCTCGCAAAAGTCCTTCCTATCTTTAAAATGGGGGCTGGTGGCCCAATTGGTCATGGCAAACAATTTATGCCATGGATACATATTAACGATATGGTCAATGCTATCTGTTTTTTGCTTGATAACCCAACTTTATCAGGCCCCTTTAATATGACAGCGCCTTATCCTGTCCATAATGACCAATTTGCCGCTATTTTAGGCGAGGTCATTAACCGCCCCGCTTTTGTTCGAACTCCCGCCTTTATGATTAAGGCCATTTTGGGTGAAGCAGCGACGTTAGTGCTTGGTGGGCAGCAAGCTATCCCAAAACGCTTGGAAGAGGCGGGTTTTCAATTTGAATATATTGAGTTAAAAATCGCCTTAGAAGATTTATTTAAAACACGTGATAGTTCAACGAGCTAGTTTGAGCAGGCTACTGACCATTCAATGCGTCATGGTCAGTAGATTAACTAAACGGCGACAATTTATAACTGGCAATCGAATAAAACTATTTCCCACCCTGCCAGCGGGTAAATAAATCTTGGTCTAATTCAATATCAAATTGATCGAGGATTCGGTTCACTGTTTGGTCAACAATATCTTGAATGGATTTAGGCTGATGATAAAAGGCTGGCATTGGCGGCATAATGACCGCTCCCATTTCAGCCGCTTGCACCAGTAACTTTAAATGCCCTAAATGCAGCGGTGTTTCACGTACCCCTAGAACGAGTTTTTTACCTTCTTTCAAGACCACATCGGCAGCACGAGTGACTAATGTATCGGTATAGCTGTGTACAATGCCAGAAAGTGTTTTCATGGTGCATGGCATAATCACCATACCCGTTGTACGAAAGGAGCCGGAAGAAATAGCCGCGGCGATATCGCGGCTATCATAATGATGATCAGCTAATTGCTGAACCTCTTTGACACTATAATGTGTTTCTAATGATAAGGTTTGACGGGCCGCTGCGCTCATCACTAAATGGGTTTCCACATTCTTAACAGGTTTTAGCACCTCTAATAACCTAACGCCATAGATTGCGCCACTTGCTCCTGTTAACCCAATGATTAGCTTCTTCATTCTGCTCCCCGCACGATTCGATATCACCAACAACCATAGTAGCAATTATCGCAATGAAAAGCCCTTAAATCTATCAACCACAATCCCAGTTATAGACCACTTTGCTGAAATCTTTATTTTTTAAATCTTCAGGATGAATAAAAAAGTTACCGACGCCAATATCGCCCCATAAAATGCCAGTTTCATAATCACTGTCGATTTGCAGTAACAATACATAGTCCTGAATTTCTTTACGATACTCTCTAGGGTCGGTTTGAGTAAAGAAAGGATAGCCGCCAATACGATGACCGTTCGACACAAAGTGTTCATTGTAAGGTTCTAGCCATTCATCGTAAAAATCCTCGCCTTCAAACTGATCTTCGTAATCATACAGATCATCAACATCTAAAATTTTGCGGCCAAACTGAAAGTCGTTCGAGCTGATATATTGTGTCGCGGGTGTGAATTCGAGACTAAACTGCCCTTCTATTGGTGAGTAATACTCATCTTCATAAGCGGCTTCAATGGTGGAGAAGTCTTGTTGGAGTTTTGCGTTATCTTCAATAACACTATCCCAATAGATGACGCGAAAACCGTTTTGGGTTTGTAGATCATCAAAATCCGCACCATACAAATCATCACCGCCGATAAAAAACTGCAATAATCCAGTTGTTGGATAGTTTTCAAGTGGCGGCATTTGTGCGAAATTAATTTGTGCCAATAGTTTTAAAGGAATGCCATCACTATCGACAGGAAAATCTGAGCCTAAAGGCAAATAAGGCATGCCACCAATACGACTTTCCCACAAAATCGGCTGTTCAACAGGCGTGAGTTGCATCTCTATGGTTGGTTTAGCTGTAGCCGTGATTTTATCAACAAAAGGCTTTAAGTTATCGGGTAAGGCTGTTAGGTCAATCATGAGAACTCCAGATGCATGAGGATATTCACAACAAGATACTCAATTAAAAACAGCAATATATCAGATATAACTGGAAATTTTTATTTTAATAACGTGCTTTTAATTCCTAACTTAAATATTGATTTCACAACGATTAATTACCTATTTTATCTCAAATAAGAGCCTAATATCTTTATTGTCTTTTGGTATCTGGTAATCAAATAAAAATCGCTTATGGTGATTAAATAAGAGCAAGAAACCGATTTCAGGTTAGCAACTGTTTTCATCACTGACTAATTTAAAGATTAAAATAAATGCAGTTTTTTTGAATGTTTTTATTGAAAAGTATTTGTAGAATCAATCGCGGTGAATAAAAAATGCCAGCAATCATCTCGCTGGCATTCTTAATATGTATAAAGAAATGATTAACCTTCGTTATAAATTTCTAGGTTCTCAATTTCATTTTGATCTTTAATTTTTAATTCATCGTCTTTACGGAGATTTTCTAAATAATCTAAGTAAGTTTGGTCAATATCTTTTGTGACATAGATACCATCAAATACAGAGCACTCGAACTCATTAATTTCTGGATTCTCTTCACGAACGGCATCAACCAAGTCATTCAGATCTTGGAAAATTAATCCATCTGCCCCAATCAGTTTACGAATTTCATCGACTTCACGCCCATGGGCGATCAATTCATTCGCGTTCGGCATATCGATGCCATACACATTTGGGAAACGCACTTCTGGTGCAGCGGAAGCAAAATAGACGTTTTTCGCGCCAGCTTCACGAGCAAGTTCGACAATCTGCTCTGAGGTCGTGCCACGCACGATAGAGTCATCCACTAACAATACGTTTTTATCACGAAACTCTGCACGATTTGCATTGAGCTTACGACGCACCGACTTACGACGCTCCTGCTGGCCTGGCATGATAAAGGTGCGCCCCACATAGCGATTTTTGACAAATCCTTGGCGATATGGTTTATCTAATATGTGGGCAATTTCTAGGGCGATATCGCAAGAGGTTTCTGGAATTGGAATAACCACATCAATTTGCAGATCTTCCCATTCACGGGCAATTTTAGCACCTAATTTCTGCCCCATACGTAGTCTCGCATTGTAAACCGAGATCTTATCAATAAAAGAGTCTGGACGAGCAAAATAGACGTATTCAAATAAACAAGGCGTTAATTGTGGGTTTTCTGCACATTGGCGAGTATACAACTGCCCCTGCTCTGTCACATAAACCGCTTCACCGGGTGCGACATCACGTAAGAATTCAAAGCCTAACGTATCCAACGCAACACTTTCTGAAGCGACCATGTACTCTTGTGCGCCGTTTTCTAATATGCGGCGCCCCAAGACCAATGGCCGGATACCATAAGGGTCACGAAACGCCAACATACCGTGCCCAATAATCAATGCAACACATGCGTATGCGCCACGCAACCTTTTATGCATTGCCGCAACTGCCGTAAACACATTGTCTGGCTCTAACGGAAAGTGGTCAAAACGGTCTAATTCATAAGCCAAGATGTTCAACAAAATCTCAGAGTCGGAGGTTGTGTTGACATGGCGGCGGGCGGTTTCAAATAAACGGCGCGTTAATTCATGCGCATTTGTCAGATTACCATTATGAGCAAGGGTGATACCAAAAGGTGAATTCACATAGAAGGGCTGCGCTTCTGATGCACTCGAACTACCTGCGGTTGGGTAACGGACATGACCGATCCCCATATTACCTTGTAGTCGGAGCATGTGCCGCGTTTCAAAGACATCTTTGACGAGGCCATTCGCTTTACGTAAGCGAATATTATTTTTGCCATCAATGGTAGCAATCCCTGCTGCATCTTGCCCACGGTGCTGAAGCACCGTCAAAGCATCATAAATTGATTGGTTAACCGGCGTAACACCGGCGATACCGACAATACCGCACATTTAGTCTTTCCTCATCAGCCAGACGGAGAAATATTCTCCGGTAGGAAACTTGACGCATTTTGCAGGTAGTCAAAGAACCACCTGATTATATGACTGAACTGCGGAATAAGTTCCGAACGTTGCCAATCCTCACTTTGAGGTAGGGGCGTAAAAGTATCGAGAAAAAAGAGTAATGCCGATACAATCAATACCCCACGCAACGCTCCGAAGCAGATCCCCAGAACACGATCTGTACCCGATAAGCCAGTCTTTTGAACCAGAGAACTAATGACATAGTTCACAACAGCACCGACAATTAATGTCGCAATAAATAATGCTGCAATGGCGATACCATTTCGTACCAGTATATCCTCAAAGCGCGTAAAGTATTCCGCCAAGTAAGGATAAAATGTACTAGCAACAAAAAAAGCACAACCCCATGTGATTAGTGACAACGCCTCTCGAACAAACCCACGGATCAGGCTTACCAATGCCGAGAAGCCAATGATGGCAATAATTGCGTAATCTAACCAGACCATATCTTATTCCAAAATTCGCACCCACGGCAGTGGCTGGAGTGCATTCTAACAGAAAACGAAAACGTTTGCGTAACCAATTTACATACAATTTAAAAAAACCAGCGGCGAAAAGAAAAATTCATCTTCGCCGCTGTAATTGATTAAAAGCTCAGGCTTTTTGTGATATTCCTATTTTAATATCATGGCTTAAAAGCCCTAATCTCTCCCTGTAGCCCCGTGATTGAACGTAGCTCAGGTAGTGCGCCTTCTAACAATTGCCTTGAAGCTTCTGGTCCGACAAAAATTCGCGTCAGTTGCCCATTGACTGGCCGTGAAGGTACGGTATAAACCTGATACCCTGACAACCTCAATTTTGCGACAATTTCCTCAACTTTTGCTGCATTTTTCAACGCCCCAAGCTGTACCACAAAAGCTTTACCTTGTGGGGCCTGTACTTCTGGCTTAGGCTCAGGTTTTGGCTTCGGCTCTACTTTAACCTCAGGTTTTGGCGTTGGTTTAGGTTCAGGCTTTGGCTCCACCTGTTTAGGTGCCTCAGCAGGGATATTCGGCACCTCTTGAGGTTGAGAGGCAGAATTTGCAGCGGCTTGTTGCTCACGCTGTCGCTGTTGCTCCTCCTGCTTCTGCTCGGAAATCGCTTCTGACAGCATAGCCTCAGAAGCTTGGCCTGACGCCGGATTTTGTGCCAGCGGTGCAATAGCTTCGATATCCTGTTCATCACCAGGTTTAGGAATAATAGGAATGGCCGCAAATTCATTTTCATTATATTTCTTATCGCCATCAAGTAGCGCAGGCAATACAATGACCCCCGCCGCGATTAAAACAATGGCACCGACAAGACGATTCTGAAATTTACTCGCCACCGATTTTATCCTTTTGAATTTTCTAACAACATCATTACGTGAGCGACCGTATGGAATGAGCCACAAACAACAATGATGTCGTTATCTGTTGCATCAAGGCACGCTTTTTGCCACGCGTCATCGACTGAATCAAATACTTGTGGTGAATCAAGATATTGACTCAACTGCGAGGCAGGCGCCCCACGAAACTCAGTAAGAGGAGCCACATACCAATCCGTCACTTGCTCTGATAAACAGGTGAGTGTACCTTGAATATCTTTATCTCCAAGCATTCCCACCACGGCTCTGACACGACGCCCTTCCACAGCAGGCAGTTGTGCTAAGCGGTTTATCAAATATCCAGCAGCGTGCGGGTTATGCGCGACATCCAAAATCATTAATGGCTTTTCACCAATAATTTGGAAGCGCCCCGGTAACTGAGCCGATCGCAAGCCGTCATGAATTGCCTGATCAGTGATTTTAGTCGCAAGTTGGCTATCAATCTCTTTAAGGCAACATATCACCCCCAATGCGGTCGCTGCATTTGCTAACGGCACATTAGGTAGTGGTAAATTCAGCCATTGGCATTGACGACTCTGCCATGCCCAACAATCTTGCTGTTGTTCAAATGACCAATCTTTATCCCGACGAAACAGCAACGCACCGATATTTTCGGCATGTTGACCAATTGACTGAGGCATATCAGGTTCACCGACAACCGCATAGCGACCACCGCGGAATATACCGGCTTTCTCAAAACCGATATGTTCCCTATCTGACCCTAACCAATCGGTATGGTCGAGTGCAATACTGGTCACCGCCGCGACATCTGCATCGACGATATTCGTCGCATCCAAGCGACCACCTAAACCCACTTCAAGGATCACGACATCCAATGAGGCTTGCTTAAATAACGTTAATGCCGCCAGCGTGCCATATTCAAAATAGGTTAAAGAAATATCGCCTCGCTCTTGTTCAATCTCAGCAAAGGCACGGCAAAAGTCGGACTCGGCCAATTCCGAACCTTGGATACGAACACGTTCCGTATAACGAACAAGGTGTGGTGAGCTGTAAACACCGACTTTCAGACCGGCAGCCATCAAAATAGATTCAATCGTATGGCAGGTTGTACCTTTACCATTAGTACCACCGACGGTAATGACGCGAGGTGCGGGTTGTGTTAAACCCATTTTGCGGGCGACTAAGCCAACTCGCTCTAGCCCCATATCAATATTTTGGCTGTGCAAGTTTGTCTGATAAGAGAGCCAAGCCTCCAGCGGAGACTCGGCATTAGGGATTGTAAACTGATTATTCATCATCTTTTTTATGCTTAGCAGAGTCCTTTACTTGCTCAGGAGCATCGATGACAGCATCGTCACTGGCGATATCGATTTTCACATCCTCTTCTTCGACGACTAATGTATCTTCAGTGGTATTAAAACTTGGCTTGTTAGTCAACATTGCCAATACATCTGCCAAGGTATCACGCATTTCAGGGCGACGAACAATCATATCAATCGCCCCTTTTTCCAGTAAGAACTCACTACGCTGGAAGCCTTGAGGTAGCTTTTCACGCACAGTTTGCTCAATAACACGAGGACCTGCAAAACCGATCAGCGCTTTTGGTTCAGCCACGTTGATATCACCTAGCATCGCCAAACTTGCAGAAACCCCCCCCATGGTTGGGTCAGTTAACACAGAAATGTAAGGTAACCCACGCTCTTGCATTTTGGCCAATGCCGCGCTGGTTTTTGCCATTTGCATCAGTGATAACAGCGCTTCTTGCATACGCGCACCGCCACTAGCAGAGAAACAAACCAATGGGCAGTTATCTTCTAGAGCTTGTTCAACCGCACGCACAAAACGTGCACCTACCACGGAAGCCATAGAGCCTCCCATGAAAGAGAACTCAAAAGCCGCCACGACAACTGGCATCCCTTTTAACGTTCCTTTCATTACGACGATAGCATCTTTTTCACCGGTCTCTTTTTGAGCCGCTGAGAGTCTATCTTTATATTTTTTGGAATCACGGAACTTCAGCGCATCTTTTGGCTCAAGCTCACTGCCTAATTCTGTTGTCGAGTTTTCATCGAGGAAAGCTTCAAGACGCTGGCGTGCATGAATACGCATGTGATGATCACATTTAGGGCATACTTGTAAGTTACGCTCTAATTCAGCCCCATAGAGGACTTGCCCACAGCTATCACATTTTGTCCAAACACCCTCTGGGATGTTGACTTTGTTTGATTGGGTCAAGTTACCTTTTTTTAATATTTTTTCAATCCAGCTCATTAATGGACCTTTTCGTCTGATTGATCTCTGACTTTCCTTAGCGAATTCAAGCAACAAAAATAATTGCCACATCAACTCACTCAGGTAAAACGCCAGTATGTAATTTTGTGCCATTAAACCACAATGGTACACCACTGTGGATAAAAACTTTTAAATCCGTTATGGATTATCACTTTTTTCAACCGCAACACGTTTTTCTTTCGCGGCTGCACGACGATGACGAATCACTTCGATCACCCCCGGAAGAATTGAAATAAAGATAATTGCCACTATCAATAATTTCAAATTCTGTTGTATAACGGGTAGATCACCAAACAGATAACCTGCATAAGTGAATGACAGTACCCATAATAACGCCCCTGTCACATTATAAAAGGCGAAATGACGATAAGACATTTTGCCCATTCCCGCAACAAATGGCGCAAATGTTCTAACAATCGGCACAAAACGAGCCAAAATAATTGCTTTACCACCATGCTTCTCATAGAAAGCATGGGTTTTTTCCAGATAAACACGACGGAATATTTTTGAATCCGGGTTTTTAAACAGTTTATCGCCGAAAATACGCCCGATCGCATAATTAACAGCATCACCAAGAATAGCGGCTGTAATCATCAATGCGACCATTAAATGTACGTTTAAATCATTGCTATCTAACGCGGAAATAGCCCCTGCGACAAACAGCAGCGAATCTCCCGGCAAAAATGGGGTAACGACCAGCCCAGTTTCGCAAAACAAGATCAGAAATAAAATACCGTACACCCATACACCATACTCAGCAACTAACTCTGCTAGATGGACATCGATATGTAAAATAAAGTCGATAATAAAACTGATAAACTCCATACAAACCTCATTATCAATAGCATCCATGCTATACTCATGATACCTTCAATGACGGCACTGTTGACTCTGGACAACCACACAAGTCACCTAGCTGCTTCTGAAATTATTTAGAGTATATAAAATTAGATTCACATCAGTTCGTCCGCTAAGAACAATGGCCCCATCACATTCGACGGTAAAGCGAATTTTTCAGGATAATCAACGGATACTAAATACAAGCCATCAGCTTTGGCAGTTGCCGCAGCTTTCGTTCTGTCTTTTAGTTCGAGCAATTGTGCCATCCAATTAATATCCTGATTACCGCAGCCAATTTCTAGCAAACTTCCCACTATATTTCTGACCATATGGTGAACAAAAGCATTGGCTTTAATATCCACCACGACATAATTACCGTGACGTGTGACTTGCACATGCATCACATTACGCCAAGGTGTCCGCGACTGACACTGGACTGCTCTGAATGAGGTAAAATCATTTTCCCCCAACAGAGCTTGCGCCGCTTCATGCATCTTTTTTTCATCTAGTGGATAGTGAAAATGTGTCACTCCACTGGACAAAATCGCTGGCCGATAACGGTGATTAAAGATGACATAACGGTAACGGCGTGCTGTTGCACTAAACCTCGCATGAAACTCTTCATCGACAGGTTTACACCAACGTACCGCAATATCCTCTGGCAAATGGGTATTGACTCCCATTGTCCATGCGGCTTCTTTGCGGATCACAGGGGTATCAAAATGCACCACCTGCCCCGTTGCGTGAACCCCTGCATCCGTGCGACCTGCACAAAATACATTAATCGGATGATTCGCCACTTTTGACAAAGCGTCTTCAAGACAGCCTTGCACACTTTTCACTTCCTGTTGGCGCTGCCATCCATAATAACGACTCCCATTGTATTCGATGCCTAACGCAATGCGAGACAACTTAGTTGACTCTGACATCAGTAAAACAACTCCTGAGCCAGTTTTTCAGCCGTTTCCACTGCCATTAAAGCGCCACCGAAACGCACATTATCGGCCACCGACCAAAATTGCAAAATTTCAGGGATACCATAATCATTACGAATACAGCCAATACTTAAGCGATCATTACCCGATGCTTCAGTGACCTGAGTTGGATAATCACCTTCTTCTGAGACCTGAATATCATCAAAACGTTCCAGTTCATCTCGAGCTTCTTCTACTCCAACAGGACGCAATGTTTCGAGATACACCACTTGAGCATTGCCATAAAACACAGGCGATTGAATAAAACTCACCGCAACAGGTAGTCCATCGTCTTGTAAAACTTTTCTGACTTGTTCAACTAAACGGCGTTCTTGCTGTACACTGCCTTCCATATCTGCCAGCATAGGCAACATATTAAACGCCAATTGTTTACTAAAACGCCCTTCTTCCGCAGGAATACCGTTTAATAAACGAGCACTCTGCCCCGCTAACTCGTCAACAGCCGCTTTGCCATAGGAGGAAACAGACAACATGTTCGTTAAGGTGATACGGCCGATACCCGCCGCTTCAATCAATGGCTTCGTCGCACTAAGTAACTGACTTACATAACTATCCGCTAGTGCAATAATATTGCGGTTACGGTAATCAGCAAGCACATGAGGGTTCACGCTGGGAACAACTAAAGGTACGTCAGGTTCAAGCGCAAATACACCACTCGTATCAATCACGATGCACCCTTCTTGGGCGGCACGCTCTGCATAATATAAACTGGCTTCTTCCCCAGCGGCGAAAAACGCGATTTGAGCTTGTGACCAATCAAAATCGGTAGCGTCTTGAACTTGATAACTTTTATTATTAAAACGCAGGCTTTCTCCAGCGCTTCGTTCACTCGCCAATAGATGCAATTCGCCAACAGGGAACTCGCGTTCTTGTAATAATGCTAAAATAGCTTCACCGACAGCCCCGGTGGCTCCCAATAACGCAATATTCCAACCTTCAGTCATTGCTGTTTCTCCAAAAATATAACCATTAAATGAAATCATCTACGCGTCTTAATAAAAGGTTGATGTTACATTCACCAACCTTTATCGAGACACGCTGTGATCACTTAATTAAATGTGCATTAAAACCCAGTGCAGCAAGTTGAGATACCGTTTGTTCATCATCACAGTGCACTTCAAGAGAGGACCACTCACGGCGTTCTTGGTAGTGTTTACGTAATTTGTCAAATTCACCAGGGATTGCCGCTACTTCACGTAGTGCGGCATCATCGCGACGCACATCATACACCAGATGAACTAACCTTTTGAGTTGACTTTGCGTTAATTTACCGAGAAAAGTGATGGCGCTGATCTCCGGTTTCGGTAATAACGATGATAGCGCGATACGGTCCGGTTGACCTAAAAATTGGCAGTACGCTTCATAAACTTGAGTCGTACCACGCGCTTTCCCTTCTAAGGTATAACCTGCGATATGCGGTGTGCCAATATCTACCCATTCTAATAATTCAGTGTCTAAATTAGGCTCTGGCTCCCAAACATCTAACACAACGCTCATGTTTTTGCCTTGCTTTAACAAAGACAATAGTGCTTGATTATCAACAACCTCACCACGACTCGCATTAATTAAAATCGTACCATCACGTAAGTTAGATAAGCGTTCAGCATCCATTAAATGATAGGTTTTATCTGCGCCATCCATATTCAATGGGGTATGGAACGTTAGGATATCCGCATCAGCTAACAAGGTTTCCAGCGGTAAAAACGCCCCTTGTTCCCCCTTTGCTTTACGAGGCGGGTCACATAAAAGCGTTTTCACTCCCCAAGCGGATAATCGGTTAGCGAGGCGTCCACCCACATTCCCGACACCAACAATACCGACCGTTTTATCACGCAAATCGAAATGGTCACGTTCAGCAAGCATCAATAAGGCCGAAAAAACATACTCAACCACCGCAATGGCATTACACCCCGGAGCCGAAGAAAAGGCGATATTGGCTTCCTTCAACCATGCCGTATCTACATGATCAAAACCTGCCGTGGCAGTACCAACAAATTTGACAGGCGTTTCACTTAATAGTGCTCGGTTAACTTTTGTTATCGAACGTACCATTAACGCATCTGCATCCAGAAGCTCAACTTCAGGTACTGGACGCCCAGGTACGGCTTTAACCTCACCCAGTTTGCTAAACAACTGCTGAGCATACGGCATATTTTCATCAACCAAAATTTTCACTTTATTCGCCCCAATCATGTCATTGTATGCTCAATGATCAACATACAAACTACTGTATGGTTGTTTCATTTTATGAGTGCTTATTTTGCCACGTTCCACGCACATTGCCTATGTGCGATTACTGTGATTTCACTATTCTTTCGCACGGAAACGGTCGGGTGTTACCCCTGAGATCTGTTGGAACATCGCAATAAATGCAGACGCTGAGCTATAGCCAACATCCAGTGCGACTTCATGTACGCTTTTCCCTCGTTCCAGTGCAGAAACGGCGTGCAAATAGCGTAAACGCTGACGCCATTCGCTAAACGACATTCCCAGCTCTTGCTGGCAACGACGCGACAATGTACGCTCTGAGGTGTAACTCCGTTTCGCCCAATCCGCAAGTGTGGTGTTATCGGAAGGGTCTTTTTGCAAAGACGCTAGGATTGGCGATAAGAATTTATCTTTGGTGATAGGCAGATACGTTTTTTGGCAAGGTGACACTGCAAATTGGTCAATCAGTACACTGGCTAATCGTATGTCCTCCTCCGTTTGTGGCTCGACGACCCCCCTTTGATAAAGATCGGCCATAATTGTTTGAAAAATAGGACTGAGCTTAATCACACCAGCACGGGATGATAATTTATCGCTAAAACGTTGCGCGAAATCGATAATACGAAATTTCACACTCTGCTTATTAAAGCTTGCATGCTGTGTATTTGCGGGGATCCAAACACAAAATTCCGGTGGTGCAAGGTAGTGTTTGCCTTCGACTTCCATTTCCATAATGCCACACACCACATATAACAATTGACCAAATGGATGGGAATGCGATTTGTACTCGCTTTGAGTATCAATTTGTTCATGGCGCAATGCAATGAATGCAGGTTCGATAATATTGCATTCATTAATCAGCCATGTTGGTGATTTTTGATCTTGTTGCATAAATGTTGTCTGAAAACCGTTATCGAATGTCTGGATATCAGTATATATAAAAAATCTGACAACGGTATACTAACGCCACTCATTAGGGAGAAACTTTTAATGAAAAATTTATTATTTCCGCTAATAGCGGTTTTACTTTGGTCAATGAATGCGATAGTGAATAAAGCCGCGGCAACCGCTATCGATCCCGCCGCAATATCCTTTTACCGTTGGGCATTAGCTCTGCTTGTCATGACTCCATTTGTGCTACGCTCTGTCTTGCGTCACTGGTCGATAGTCAGAAAACATTGGTGGCAACTCGCCATTTTAGGGGCGCTGGGTATGATGCTCTACCAAAGCTTAGCCTATTATGCCGCTCATTCTGTCAGTGCAACCTTTATGGGAATTATGAACTCCTTAATCCCATTATTAACCGTTGTCATCAGTATTTTTGTCCTGCGAGTGATCCCAACCGTTGGTATTTTTATCGGTACTCTGTTATCGCTGGCGGGTTTAACTTGGTTAGTCAGCCAAGGTAACCCTGCAACGCTCTTTTCCCAAGGATTAGGCACCGGTGAACTGTTGATGTTGATTGCCTCTGCCGCTTATGCCTTATATGGCGTCTTAACTAAGCGTTGGGCTATTCAATTATCAAGTTGGGATTCACTGTATGTACAAGTTTTCTTTGGCGTTATTTTATTAATTCCCAATTTCTTATTGGCAGATGACGTGTCGCTTAACCGTCACAACATTGGTCTTGTGGCCTTCGCGGGTATTGCAGCCTCTATCCTCGCACCTGCATTGTGGATCCAAGGGGTTATGCGCCTAGGCGCCAATACGACCTCGATTTTTATGAATTTAGCGCCAGTATTTACAGCAATCATCGCTATCTTTGCGCTCGGTGAAGAGCTGCAAAGCTACCATTTAATTGGTGGTGGCGTGGTATTATTAGGTGTTATGTTAGCACAGCAATTACGTACCCCTCTGACTCATCTTTTTAAGAGCAAGAAAAAAATTGAGCAGAAAAAAGATTGCTTAAACGACTCCTAGCAGTAAAATTAAGCTTCAAGCAATGCAATGTCGTAATCCATATGCCCCACACTTGTGGGGCTATGTTTTTTATTATGACCTATTAATTAGAATAGTTTGAACTAAATATAAATAAGCAAAACATTCCGTTTTGGACAAGTTATTCGCTAAGCAATTAATATTATCAGGAAAAGGAAATTTTTTATTCCACTGCCGTTAGATATCGTGCAAATCACGGCATGCTGGCTAAAACAACCTGACGCAATTTTTGCTTCAGGTTTTCCTGAAAAAGATCAGTTTATTCTTTAATACCCCAAGCGTTAACAACTGTAAACTAGCATTGGTAATATATAAGTAATCGCGTTTAAAATAATAGTACAACTTGATTTATGATGAATATGAAAAAGGATAACCATGCTCCCTAATATTAAGCCACTGATAACACCGACTGTGCTTTTAACTGCATTGATAAGCCTAAGTTTTATTCCATCAATAAGTCAGATATCACCACTATCACCTAGTTATGCATTTTCTCAATCCGATGCCCCCCAAAAGGATTTAATATCACTGACCGAAAGTGCCAATAATGACTTATCATCAACGGTTAATCTCCCTACTATTTTTTCAATGATTGTTGACGATCATTATGCAAAAAAAGCTTATTTACTGTATCAAATCTATAATGGTGACAAATATGGAAAAAGTTTAAAACCCGATCAATTGCAGGCTCAAAAATACCTTCAGCTAGCTGCCGAACTTGGGCATCAAGATGCATTAATCGAAATGATTGACCAATCAACCAACCTTTATAATGCACCAGGGAAGTATCTTGATAGTCAAGCCAAAAAATATATCAATATGCTGCTAGAAAAATATCCGAATTCTCCAAAAACACTGATCACTGTAGGAAACCTCTATGCAGACTATAGAAAGCATTTTTATAATCCTGAAAAATCATTTGAACTAATTCAAAAAGCTAGTGAAATCTCACCATCAGCAGAAATCAACTATGATCTCGCAAAAAAGTACGCTCTAGCGCTAGGTACAGAGCAAAATTTAAAAAAGGCGATCAGTCTTTTACAAGAAAATATTACGAATGATAAATTAGTACAAGATAGTCAATATGCATTAGCACGACTCTATTTTCAATTTGATGTATCCGATGAAATTGGAAAAGATTTCGTTATGGATATACTCAGAGAAAGTGTTGAAAGAAATAAGTCCGCCTTGTTTCCAGATTATAGCTTAGCGCATTACTATGCAGACTACCTTTTAGAACAAGATCCGATTAATAATAGAGAATATGCTTTTTCCTTATACAATAAAGCAAGTCATTATTTTACTGATGCGAATATACATCATGCATTAGCGCTAATAAAATATGAAAAACACGAAAAAGAACAAGCCGCCTACCTTATTTTATCAACTTTAAAAGCGGATCAAAAATATCATTATCTCACCACAATAGAGCGTCAAAACGCTTATAACTTGCTCTTTAAACACTTTCTTGACTATCCTGGAACAATTCAATTTCTTGTTGAACAGTCACTTAATAATGAGCAAGTAAAATCAGCTATTCAACCTCTATTAAAGCAAAACCCTGACGCAAAGTTTAAATATGCCATAGCGAATGTTAACCGTATGAGCATCAAGAATACAATTGATGACAAGGCGTTAGCATTACATTATCAAGACATAATTACAGCCGCAGAACTGGGTTCCATTGATGCAATGCTGTTTATTATTCATGGTAAAGTCGATGATGACCGTCTACCCGGAACTCTTTTTGATGATAATAGATTTGACCAACTCACGGGGATAACGAATGATGATCGTTGGATGTGGCACAATAAATGCGCTGACCAAGGAAGTAACCGCTGTTTAGCCGAACTTGGTTATCGCTACCAATATGGTAAATTTGGCGTCGAAAAAGACTATTTAAAAGCACTTAAATATTATAAGCGCATTCATATTACACCGGATAATTATGAATTTCTTAATTATGAATCTGATATGAAGCTTATTGAAAAAGAACAACAAAAATTCAATGAGCTACTCAATCAATACAACAATAATGATGCCGAAGCCGCCCACAGGCTAGCCGATGTCTATCGATTTGGTAAATATGGGCAAAAAGAAGACAATGTTAAGTGGCTTAAATATCTAGATCAAGCAGCAAACTTAGGTAGTGCTAAAGCATTACATGAATTATGGTCCTATTATGAGGATGAAGGTCAGCTCGAAAAAAACAGAGCTAAAATCATGAGCTATTATAGCAAGCAGATCGCCTCTGGGAATCAATCTGCTGCTCTCACCTTAGGCTTAAATTATTTATATGGGTTACACCTTGTTAATGCGAACCGAACGAAAGCGCGTGAATTATTGAAGAAATCAGGTAAAGATGGTGAGCGCTATCTCGCTGAAATGGATAAGTTTGATGAGAAATATACATTAAAAGATAAAGATGCCACCACTAATTATCAACTAGGCGTTGCACACACATATGGTCGGGGCGCCAGCATTGATCATTTAAAAGCGAGGCAATTTTTTAAAACCGCAGGAGAACAAGGCCATCAAGAATCTGCTTACACATATATTAGGTCATTGCAAAATGGTATTTATGATTATAAAAAAAATCGCTGGATCGCAGAACCTAATTGGTATGAAGCTATTTCGTGGCTAAAACAATACCCTCTCGCATGTTGTCAGGAAGATGAACTGCTTCGCTATAATACACTGGTATTACCGGCTTTAAATAATGATATTAATGCGACATTAAAACTTTCTCATTGGTATATTGAGCAACAACAACATACTGCTGCGGCCTATTGGTATAACAAATTACTTGATAAAAAAGATTTAAATATCATTATTCCTGCGCTTGATAAAATCATTACGAATGATGGCAAAAAGCGTGAATTGTACTCAGCGGGAACCTTGAAAAATGACTTATATTCTAAAGTACACTTTGCGTCTTTAGCTGTAAATAATAAAAAAGTCGCTGCAAACCCTGAACTCTACCAGTCTATGATTCAATTTCTACATGAGGGATTAGGCTCAAGCGATCCTATCATTTCAGATCTTGCATTTAACTCTTTACTTACTGCCTATAGAGATGGAACCGAACAGTATAGTTATATATTCCGTCGCCCGATAAATGAGAAAGCGTATGTAGAATTATTGGAGTCACAGTCTAAAAATCGTGATGATGTTCTCATGTTATTGTCAGAATATTACACAACCCAAAATCCCCAAAAGGCTCTAGATTATGCTCAAAAGGCTTATGAAAAAGGTGATATCAGAGCAGCTAAATATCTATATAATTTTTATTATGCTCACCTTGATGTCAATCATGAAAATCTTAAGCGTACTACTCAATATCTCAAAAAATATCTCAATATGAGGGAAAGTGCTGATGAGAAGATTATCAATGAGCTTACTCTTCCTACTGAACATATAATCGGCATTGCTGATATCTATTTCGAAGGCTTTTACGATATGCCACGAGATCTAGATAAGGCAATTGAGATGTATCAATATTTATTAAAATATGAACCTGAAATTGCTTTAGAAAAACTTTATGAGTCACATATCCTAAACGGAAATACCAATGAAGCTTATTACTATGCATTAATTCTCAATAAAGATACGGATAATGTCACCATGTTTAATACGCTAACAGATGTACAACGTGAAGCTATCAAAACACGTGTACAAGATTATTTTGATAACAAAAATACGAATAAATAAGTTAATTACAGCAATGAGGGTGCTAATGTTGATTATATTAATACCCTCATCTGACTTATCACTGGCTAGTTTGAAACACCACCTTTGCCAACAAACCACCAAGTTCTCTTCCCTTCAATAATTGCAGGTCGGTACCATGATAAATCGCAATATCTTTCACTAACGCAAGCCCGAGACCTGATCCTTCCATGGCTAATGCATTATTTAAGCGTGTAAATGCTTCCATTGAGCGACTGATTTTTTTATCGGGGATACCGGGTCCTGAATCTTCAACTTCTAATATGGTATGCTGTTTGTTTTCACTTAATAATATCCGTACCGTTACAATGCCGTTATCAGGGGTATATTTAATGGCATTATCGATTAAGTTCGCACACATTTCTGCCAATAAAATAGGCTCACCTTTAATCCATGATTGCTCTTGTCCTTCATAACCAAGGTCAATTCCTTTACTTTCGGCTTGCCCCAATCGTGTAAAACAAGCCTGTTGGACTAACTCCACTAAATTAATCGCGCGATAGTGACGAATAGCCTCTTTCTCATGCGCTTTTAAACGCGCGAGTTGCAATAACCTATCAGTTAAGACAATCGTACTGTCGAGGGTTTTATTAATCGCATGCAGACTTTGCTGCCGCTGAACTTCATTTGTACTATTCAGGGCAACCGACACTTGGGTTTTAAGTACCGTTAAAGGTGTTTTCAATTGATGAGAAGCGTCGGCACTAAAGCGCTCTTGGCGTTTAACCATCCGTTTTAGCCTTTCAATATAGCGGTTCAGGGCGTCCACGAGTGGCGATAATTCAGACCATGGCAGAATATCAGGAATAGGTGTGAGATCATTAGCAGAGCGCCCCATCATTAACTGAGATAACTTTTTCAACGGCGTTAATAGCTTACTCAGTAATAAATAGGCCAGCACTAATGTCAGGAACACGACAGTACCTTGGCTCATTAATGAGGATATTAATAGTTGACGAGCAAACTCATGCCGCGAAGAGACTGTTTCAGCAACGCGAATTTGCACCATTCCCATCATGCCACCTTCATTTATCGGTTGATAAAACGTGGCCACACGGATAGGCAAACCTTTATATTCGGCATCATAAAAATAGACCAGCGCCGTATAGTACTGAGAGCGCATCCAATTTGGGGGGATTTCAGGTAGGTCATCATAGCCAGAAATCGTTTCACCATTAGGCGCAATCACTTGGTAAAACAATCGGTCATTAATATTTCGTTCGAAACTGTCTAAAACGACATAAGGAACATCAACAATCAAATGACCTTTTTCAACCTTTAGCCGCTCGGCAACAGTACGAGCCGAAGCCAATAATGTCCGGTCATAGGCCTGATTTGCCGCGTTTTTGGCACTGTAATAGTGAGTATAAACGGAGAATCCCCCCAACATAATGAGGGGGATACCGAAAAAGAGCAGTAACTGATGAAAGAGAGAGCGTGGATGAGAGACTAATTTCATACACTACACTGCTCTAATCGGTATCCTAATCCGCGAAGCGTATTGATATTGACATCGGTTCCTGTGAGTTTTTTTCTTACTCGATGCACATACAATTCAATACTCTGTAAGTTAGCTTCATCGGACAATGAAAAAACCTGTTCGAATAATTGTGTCTTTGAGACAGGCCGCCCACGACGATGAAATAATGTATTAAGTACTGCGAATTCTCTTGGTGTTAAGGCCAGCGGCTCTTTATCCACTAAGAAATAGCCTTCTTCATGGTAGCAAAGTGAACCAAAACGTTGTGGCTCATTCACCTGCCCTTGGCTCCGCCGTAATAATGCTCTGATCCGAGCTTCTAATTCCGCTAAATCAAACGGTTTAGTGAGATAATCATCTGCCCCTGCATTTAACCCTTTGACCCTATCTGAGACATCTGAGTTTGCCGTTAACAACAACACGGGGATCTCTTGACCCCGTTTTCTCATTTGGGCAAGTACTTCTAACCCGCTGAGCCTTGGCAACGACACATCTAATACCACTAATGAGTAGCTTTCTGTTTGTAATAATTGATCAGCAATCGCGCCATCACTCGCAATATCGACAGCAAAGCCGGTCGAACTAAGCGCTTTTTGTAACCATAACGACAACTCGTCATGATCCTCAACCAATAATATTCTCATTTGTATGCTCTCAATTCATTCAATACTGAGTATACGTTCGCATTAACCCCTGAGAAATAAAATACTTAAGCACAATATTTTCAAGGTGGCTCACAAGAATATTATATGAATACAAATTAACATTAAATTAACAAGTTAAAACTACTAATAATAAACAATCTGATATTCATCACAAAAAAACAACTTCATTTGTTAATGAAAGGTAAATGAAAGCTTTATGAGCCAATGATGATGATTAGAAAAACAACAATGACATCTCTTTTTGTCTGCTTTTTTGTGAGGAAATAAAGAATGAAAAAAATATCATTAGCGACACTCGCTGCTGCCCTTTTCTTTGCTGGTCTTAACCAAGCTGCGGCTCTACCTGAGCGTACTGAATGTATTGCACCAGCAAAACCCGGCGGTGGATTTGATTTAACCTGTAAGTTAGTGCAAGTTTCCCTACTCGAAACCAAAGAAATTGAAAAACCCATGCGTGTTACCTATATGCCTGGTGGTATTGGCGCGGTGGCTTATAATGCCATCGTTGCACAACGCCCAGCCGAAGCTGGCACAATCGTTGCTTTCTCAGGCGGCTCACTGCTTAACCTAGCGCAAGGGAAATTTGGTCGTTACAACGAAAATGATGTACGTTGGCTCGCCAGTGTGGGAAGTGATTACGGCATGATAGCTGTTCGTGAAGACTCTCCTTATAAAAATCTAAAAGATCTGATGGAAGCATTCAAAAAAGACCCTAACAGTATCGTCTTTGGTGCTGGTGGATCGGTAGGTAGCCAAGATTGGATGAAGACGGCATTACTCGCGAAACAGATTGATGTGGATCCGCGCAAAATGCGCTATGTGGCCTTTGAAGGCGGTGGCGAAACTTTAACTGCACTGTTAGGTAATCACATCCAAGTCATGTCGGGTGATATGAGTGAAATGGCTCCTTACCTTAATGATGGGAAAGTGCGTGTATTAGCCGTTTATTCCGATAAGCGCCTTGGTGATGGCCTTGAAAATATTCCAACAGCGAAAGAACAAGGTTACGACATTGAGTGGCCGATTATTCGTGGTTTCTATATGGGGCCAAAAGTCTCAGATGAAGATTATAATCAATGGGTTGAAGCCTTCAAAAAACTCCAACAAACCGATGAGTTCAAGAAACAACGTGAGCTACGCGGGTTATTTGAATATAACTTAACAGGTCAAGAGCTGGATAGTTATGTCAAAAAAGAGATCGAGCAATACCGCGAACAAGCTCGTTCATTTGGCTTAGCGAAATAACGGAGGCCAATAATGAGCCAACGCATATTCGCCATTGTCTGGCTAATATTGTGTGGTATCGGCCTCTATATTGGCTGGGGGATACAAAGTGAATACGCCTATGAACCACTTGGCCCCCGCCCTTTTCCGATAGCCATACTTTCGTTAATGGCTTTATGCGCATTCATCTTACTTGTTGGTAAACAAGAAGCGATTGAATGGCCTAAGGCATATGTGTTACGTCGCTTAGTATTACTCATCCTTTCATTGGTTATCTATGCTTGGGTATTTGAGTGGCTAGGCTTCCCGTTATCGACCTCTCTATTGACTATCAGTATTGCGTTGCTGTTTGGCGCGACACCTATTGCTGCCATCATTTCCGGCCCAGTATTAGGTATCACGCTTTTTTATGCTTTCGACAAGCTACTGGATGTCACTTTGCCAATTGGCAACTTGTTTAATTAAGGAGATAGCCATGGAAACTTGGATGTACCTTTCACAAGGCTTTGAAGTGGCACTAATTCCACAAAACCTAGTGATCGCACTTATCGGTTGCTTTATTGGTACGGTTGTCGGTATGTTGCCTGGATTAGGGCCAGTAAACGGCGTTGCAATACTTTTACCGCTCGCTTTTGCCCTTAAACTGCCTGCTGAATCGGCTTTAATATTGTTGGCAACCGTCTACCTAGGCTGTGAATATGGCGGTCGAATCTCGTCTATTTTATTAAACGTGCCCGGTGATGCTGCCGCGATTATGACAACCCTTGATGGCTACCCTATGGCAAAACAGGGTAAAGGTGGGGTGGCGTTATCAATTTCAGCGGTAAGTTCCTTTATCGGCTCTACCATCGCTATCTTCGGGATCATTCTATTCGCCCCATTACTTGCACAATGGGCGCTGGCGTTCGGCCCCGCCGAATACTTTGCGCTCATGGTATTTGCCATCGCGTGCCTTGGCAGTATGATGAGCCAAAACCCAGTTAAATCCCTACTGGCTGCATTAATTGGCCTCGCATTCGCCACGGTGGGTGTTGATGCAAACTCTGGTGAGTACCGCTTTACTTTCAATAGTGTCAATTTATCGGATGGCATCCAATTTATTGTGCTCGTTATTGGGCTATTTTCCGTTAGTGAAATTCTATTGATGTTAGAAGGAACTGCAACAGGCCAAGGGCTGATCCGTAAAACAGGCCGTATGCTGTTCAATCGTAAAGAAGCTAAAGCTTGTGCTGGTCCTACGTTACGCTCCTCTTTTATCGGTTTTTTTGTCGGTGTCCTCCCCGGCGCGGGTGCTACCATCGCCAGTGCTATCACCTATATGACAGAGAAAAAAATCAGTGGGGCTAACAACCAGTTTGGTAACGGTGATGTACGAGGTGTTGCAGCGCCGGAAGCCGCTAATAATGCTTCAGCCTGTGGCTCATTTATCCCGATGTTGACCCTTGGTGTTCCCGGTTCAGGTACGACCGCCGTTATGATGGGCGCATTAACACTGTATAACATTACTCCAGGTCCTGGCATGTTCACGGAACAACCGGATATTGTGTGGGGATTAGTCGCGGCATTGTTGATAGCCAATATCGTTTTATTGATCATGAATATTCCATTAATTGGGCTATTCACACGCATGCTCTCTGTGCCACTTTGGTTCTTAGTACCGACAATCGCCACCATATCAGCCGTTGGAGTATACGCGGTTCACAGTACTACATTCGACTTACTACTCATGATGGGACTTGGCATATTTGGCTATATCCTACGGAAAATGAATTTCCCATTATCGCCGTTGATCCTTGGCTTTGTTCTTGGCGAGATGTTGGAACAAAATTTACGTCGCTCTTTATCTATCAGTAATGGTGATTTCGATATTCTTTGGAGTAGTTCGATTTCTCAATGCTTACTGGTAATGGCTGTACTTGTTCTCGCTCTACCACCAATTATTAAATTAATACGTAAAAAGCGCCAACACCAACCATCCACCCTCTCGGATTAAGCTTATATTATCTCATCGATTTCTCTGTAAACTTTGCCCCGACCGGTAGTTAGGGGCATTTTTTATTACTGAGCATCACATTGCATTTAGTACAAGGCGTTAAACATTCAGCAAGTCAGCCAATGTTCCCTTTACCTATTTATACTCAGTGAGCACTCTTAGACGACATTATTTGTTATGCTTAAATTGTTACAAGCTTTTTTTAAATGGCAGCCTAAGCCACTTCATCATAATCAATTTGTGACTGTATTCAATAAGCTATACCAAATCAGTAGCGAGTACCCTGCCACAATAACGTATAAAGATAATGGTGAGCTATTAGCGAAGGCGGTTGGTAAAGTCCATCTGTATTGCGATGGCAAATTGGTACTACGCCTCACTAAGAATGTCAGTGTCATTACAATTGGCGTAGTGGATAACAAAGCAAAAGTGATTAATATTAAAAAAGATGTGTTCCGTTTTCCGTCAAATACATCATCATCACATCCGCCCTATTTATCACCAAGCAGTGATTCAGACAGCCATCATCATACAAGTCGTTCTGACGATAATCATAGTGGCCACTTTTCAGGCGGTGATTCAGGTGGAGGAGATTGTGGCGGTGGCGGCGGCGGTGATTGACCATAAAAAAAGCGAGAATCGAGGTTCTCGCTTTTAATTTGATAGCGTGAAAGACCAATTAGCCTTTATATTTGCTCATCACTAACGTTGCGTTAGTCCCCCCAAAGCCAAAGCTGTTAGACATAACTGTCTCTAATGCTTGCTCTGTCGGTTTTGTAACAATATTCAGCCCTTGAGCTTTAGGGTCTAAGTTTTCGACGTTGATACTTGGTGCAATAAAGCCATGCTCTAACATTAATAAGCTATAAATGGCTTCGTGAACACCCGCAGCACCTAAAGAGTGCCCTGTCATTGCCTTAGTGGCAGAAATAGCGGGTGAGTCATTACCAAATACTTCTTGAATCGCTTCGAGCTCTTTCGTATCCCCCACAGGGGTAGAAGTACCATGTGTATTGATGTAATCAACCTTACCATCAATGCCTTGCATAGCCATTTGCATGCAACGTACTGCACCTTCACCTGAAGGGGCAACCATGTCCGCACCATCTGACGTTGCGCCATAACCAACAATTTCAGCGTAGATATGGGCACCACGAGCGAGCGCGTGCTCAAGCTCTTCAACCACCACGATACCACCGCCACCTGCAATAACAAAACCATCGCGGTCAGTATCGTAGGTTCTTGATGCTTTGCTTGGAGTATCATTGTATTTTGTTGACAATGCACCCATTGCATCGAATTCACAGGTCATTTCCCAGCTCAACTCTTCACCGCCACCTGCAAATACAACGTCTTGTTTACCTAACTGGATCAATTCAACTGCATGACCAATACAGTGTGCAGAAGTGGAGCAAGCAGAGCTGATTGAGTAGTTCACCCCTTTAATTTTAAAAGGTGTTGCTAAGCAAGCTGAGATCCCAGATGCCATAGCTCGTGTAACCATGTAAGGGCCTACACCACGAAGGCCTTTTGCACGCATACCATCAGAGCCAGCAACTTGGTTACGCGGAGAGCCCCCGCCAGAACCAACCACTAAACCAGTACGTAAATTCGAAACTTGTTCGTCTGTTAAACCCGAATCACTAATTGCCTGCTCCATAGACAGATAGGCGTAAACTGAGCAATCACTCATGAAACGGCGGATCTTACGATCAATCAGACCGTCAGTATCCATTTTTACATTACCCCAGACGTGGCTACGCAGCCCCGCCTCTTTGAATTCTTCTGAGAAAGTGATCCCGGAACGACCTTCCTTCAGAGAAGCCAGTACTTCTTCCTGGTTATTACCAATACTGGAAACAATACCCAGGCCAGTGATGACTGCACGCTTCATTCATTACCTCATGTCTTTTAATAATGTGAGTACGGGATTACAGGTTGTCACTTTAGCTTACACTTGTAAGCTGAACAAGTCCGATCAGGGTAAATATTTGTATTTTTTTTTCATCGAACATAATAACATTTTTGTTCAAAGGTAGCCTTGATGCCTGTTCGGCGCTAAAATTCAATGATTATTTGGATAAGAACAGGCATAAGTGTGAAAAAGTCAGCCGTGCAAACAGCCCGCCTTAGCTGGAATGATGAAGGTACGCCAGTATCAGAACAATTTGATGATGTCTATTTTTCTAATCAAGATGGACTTGAAGAAACTCGCTACGTTTTTTTACAAGGAAATCAATTTCCAACGCGCTTTGAAACACATCCTTTTGAAACCTGTGTTATTGCCGAAACAGGCTTTGGTACTGGGTTAAACTTTCTTACTTTATGCCAATGTTTTGAAGAGTTTAAGCAAAATCATCCCAACGCAAAACTACAACGCTTACACTTTATCAGTTTTGAAAAATACCCCCTCAGCCAAGAAGACCTAAAAGCAGCCCACAGCCGTTGGCCTGAGCTAGATCCACTCTCCCAAATGCTCTGTGAAAAATGGCCTGATCCCCTACCCGGTAACCAACGTATTATCTTAAAAAATGGGGAAATCATTCTTGATTTATGGTTTGGTGACGTAAATGAACAATTACCTCTACTTAATAGCAATTTAAACAATAAGATAGATGCTTGGTTTTTAGATGGATTTGCACCTTCTAAAAACCCACAAATGTGGAGCGAACAACTGTTCACTGCAATGGCTAAATTTGCCCGCCAAGGAGGCACTTTTGCGACCTTTACCTCTGCGGGTTTTGTGAAACGCGGATTACAACAAGCGGGTTTCACTATCAAAAAAATTAAAGGTTTTGGTCGTAAACGGGAAATGTTAACAGGCAGCTTAACGGATAAGCATGACGAAATGATGACACCTTGGTTCGCTCGTCAGCCAGCTGCAATACCAACCGATGTTGCTATCATAGGCGGAGGTCTCGCCAGTTTAACCACCGCCTATGCCTTAAATCAGCGCGGTGCTAACGTCACGCTCTATTGCAAAGACCAACAAGTGGCACAGAATGCTTCTGGCAACCGCCAAGGGGCGGTCTACCCACTTCTCAATGGGCGTGATAACCCTCTAGAGCGTTTTTTCGTCAGTGCGTTCCCTTATGCGCACCGCTTTTATCGTCATCTTTCCCAATCGGGGATCCCATTTGATAGCCAGTGGTGCGGTGTTTCTGAGCTAGCCTACCATGAAAGAAGCCGCAAAAAGATTGATGCGATGCTGCAAACTGAGTGGCCTGCTGCGTTCGCGGCTGCAAAGACACGTGAGCAGTTAACCGAGTTAGCAGGTCTTGATGTTAACCATGCTGGTATTCATTATGCTAAAGGAGGATGGCTTTGCCCCGCTCAATTATGTGAAAGCCTTATGCGCTATCTCGCTGAAAAAGGCGTTCAATTTCATTTTAATCACGATGTTGAGCAATTACAGCATTCTGAGGAAGGGTGGACTTTATCAGCGAATGTTTCCGGCAAACAGCAACAATATTTGCATCAAACGGTTGTCATTGCTAATGGTCATTTACTTACCCAGTTTCAACAAACCCAACAACTTCCAGTGACCCCCGTGAAAGGGCAAGTGAGTCATATCCCAACGACACCATCATTAAGCCAACTTAACAATGTATTATGCTATGAAGGTTATTTAACCCCAGTAAATCCCAATAACCAGCAGCACTGTATTGGGGCAAGTTACCAGCGTAACCACTTAGATTTTGCATACAGTGAAGTAGACCAGCAAGATAATCGCCAAAAACTGCTCAATAGTTTGCCCGATGTGAGTTGGCCAGAAGAGGTTGATGTTTCTGCTCAACAAGCTCGCCAAGGGATCCGCTGTGTGATCCGCGACCATATGCCACTAGTGGGGAATATCCCTCACTTTACGCAATTAATGGCAGCTTATGAAAATTTACCTGAACAGATGGAAAAACAGGCAAATATTGTACTCGCCCCAACCTATCCTAATCTCTTTATCTTAGGGGCGTTAGGCTCACGAGGGCTTTCAACCGCGCCTTTGTGTGGTGAGTTACTCGCCGCACAAATCTTTAATGAACCACTGCCTTTAGATGATGAAACATTAGCCGCATTGCACCCTAACCGCTTTTGGGTGAGAAAATTGCTCAAAGGCCGTGAAGTTAAAGTAAAACCATCGACGACCAAATAAACCAACGGTTAAAAAGCCTCTTGCAACATAGAGGCTATCATTGTGTATTGTCTCTAAACGAATTACTTTAGGTTGTTTTTTATGCGTTTACAGTACCACCGACTAAACCAATTAGTAATGTAGATATAGCAGAATATGATTAACGTGATGGTCAAAATATCCATATTTAACGTCTTCGTATCGAAACCAATAATGCTAATAAACAAAGTTGGCGATAAGATTAATAATAATAAATCAAAAAATAGCTGTAGACGATATGGCTTAGCTGAAATAACATTCCAAATCGTTTTATGAATACTCATTAAAGTAACCTCTTATTCTGAAATCAAACGCTATGGCTAGGGTTATTCTTGCACTGCTTGCTACCTAATATATAACCGAAATAAATAACAATAAACCCAACGACGACACTCAATATTAAATATACGATGCTGGTCCATAAATATTGAGGGGATTTCATTATCTCTACTGCACCGTACACAAAACTAGAAAAAGTAGATAATCCACCCATCACTCCAGTGGCAAAAAAAGCATTCATTGATTGACCAATGCGTTTACTGGTGAGTAACCCTGCAACAATACCCAATAAAAAGGAAGCACTAATATTGGCAATGAAGATATCTAAAGGAAACTGGTCTGCCATTTTCGGTACAGAAATCATTAATAGCTCACGAAAAATTGCACCAATAGCACCACCGATAAAAACTAAGATTGCAATATTCATATTTTTATCCTTTAGTTAATCAACCATGCGCCAAAAAATGCAGCAATCAGACCTGCAATAATTGACAACAATAAATAAAACAACGCTAACATTTTTTGTTTTGTTTGCGTCAGTTTTAGCGCATCAAGCTGCATACTACTAAATGTAGTATAGCCACCTAATAAGCCAGTTAATATAGCTGATTGTAGAAATGAACCATAACGGTCATCCCAATCTAACAAAAAATAACTGCTTAAAAAGCCGATTATAAAAGCACCTGATACATTAATAATGAAGGTCGATAAAGGAAACTTACCGTGATATTTTTCACCGACTAAACGTCCAACCCACCAACGCAATAATGAACCGATCCCACCACCAGCACCAACTAAGGCTATATCAAAAGCTACCATATTGAGTACCTCAATTTATTTAATTTAAAATATACTTGTTCTACTTCAAGTAGAAGATATTTCCCAAACTGACGTACATACCTTTTCTAACAGCATTTTATTATGACTAAAAATAATCATCGCTAATGGCCTGTCTTGTGATAATTCAATCAGAAATTGCCAAATATCTTTTTGTAAATGAGCATCAAGCTGAGCAGTTATTTCATCGGCTATTAATATTTTAGTGCGAGGATCTAGCGCTCTTAATAGAGCAATACGTGCAAGTTCTCCCCCTGAAAGCTCACTCGGACGTCTTTCTAACCATTCCGCTTTAATTGACAAACGCTCAAGATATTCAGCGCTTGGTTCCCATGCATCATTGACACTTGAGCCGACAGTTCTGTATGGATTAAAACTTTTCTCTGGATGTTGAGGCACTAATTGTATTGGACAATAACCTGTTGCCGGTAATGCCTTCCCTTCAAATAAAATCAAACCATTAGAAGGAGCTTGCCATTGCGCTAATACTCGGCCTAACGTGGTTTTGCCAAAGCCACTTGGTGCAGAAAGCCCTAAGCGCTCATTATTATCTAAGCAAAAAGAAAGATCGCTCCAGAGTGTATTCCCTCCCTGAGTGATATATATATTTTTTACTTCTAACATCTTTCCTTCCCCTTACACCTAACAATAGTCACTATTAGCTAAATAATATCCAACCGGTCGCAATCGACATACAGATTAAGGCAATAATACCGCCTGACTTTGTAAACTCTAAAAATGAAATTTTAATACCATGTTGGGCTGATTGATCGACAGCAATAATGCCCGCAAGGCTACCAAAAACAAAAATATTACTTGAAAAGCAAGCGCCAAAAATCAATGCTGCACCTAGTGGATCAGCGTTACCATCAGGGGAAACGAATTGAATTAACAGCATCACGGTTGGTGTTGTACCAATAAAGATACTCATAATACTTGAGACCCAAAATAGCGTAATAGGGCTACTTAGATCGATACCTTTATTTAGCAGATAATGCAAAATTTCCTGCGGAACACCAGTCTTAGCAAATGCAGCATTAATAATAAATAGGCCCATAATTAACAGTAACAAATCACCATTAACATGTTTTAACATGTCACTAGAGGCGATTTTCCTATTTAATAATAAAAAACAAGCCGCAGAGAGTGCCACTAACTCTCTAGGTAAATCTGTAAACAAAAACGCAATAATGACAATGGTAATCACAATAGCTGCTTTACCTGTTTCCCATTGATTAAATGGGATCACCGTATGCGTTTTAGGAGGTAACGACGCTTTTTGACTTTCAGGTAAATACCAATTTTTATGATAAATTAAGCTAATTGCACACCAAACAACAGGTAAAGAAAGCAATACAGGAATAGCGGTAATATGCAGCACGCCTATAAATGAAAGATCTAAGCCTTGCGCAACTATCATATTTTTAGGACTACCAATCAATGAACCTGCTGCCCCATTGTTTGCTGCGAAACAAAAGCCCAATAAAAATGGGATTGGATTCAGCCCTCTTGCTAATGTGATTGAAATTAACAATGGCGTCATTGCTACGACCACCACATCATTAGTCAATACCGAAGCAAGTACAGCACCAACAATAATAAAGACCAGTAATAACTTGGGTGGACTAATTTTGAGGATAGCCATTTCATTCGCGACTTTATGATAAAAGCCAGAAACGGTGAACGAAGCTGATACCACCATCAAACCAAACAGTAATCCAACTGCTTGATAATCAATAGAATCCCAAGAAGCTCGTGGGGTAATAAAACCAAAACCAATCATTGCCAAGGCGCCTGCAACAGCCGCCCCCGTGCGGTCAATTTTTATTCCTGGGAACGTGCCAAAAGCCATCGCGATGTAAACAAGCACGAAAATAATAATAATTGAATCCATATTTAGCTCACCATTTTTATTTTTGTATTATTTCACTTGAACCAAAATAAAATAATGAGCTGTGGTCATTCCACTGCTCATATTCAGATTTCTACTCATCTTCTAAGAATCTAGAATATTGTTCGAGAAAATAATGTTTTCAATTATTTGGCTATTGATACTCTCACCAAAAATCATTTTAATTAATACTTCACTACCTAACGATGATAAAGAGATCAACAGATCAGCATGCAGTAGTTTCAAGTTTTCGTAGTTATTATCATCATTGACTACCATAACACTTTTGATATTAGCACCAACGATCTCTTTAGCCGCCAGCATCGCAATCGTATTTTCGGCATCTGAATCTCCAAGTATAAATAATGCTTTAGCATCTGCTAAATTCACTTGGTTTAAACTTTTCTTATTGATTTGTGATGTCGTGATCACTGGAGCATTATCTGGATAATTATTTTTGTGTTCTTCTTTACACAGCACCATCACATCTAAATCACGCTTTTTTAATCCATGATAGGTATTTAACGCTAAAGGGCTAGCACCGACAATTACATAATGATCTTTCATACGGAATAATCTCTTTTTGACAATTTCTTGTGTACTCTTTGCAAACACTCCTAAAAAATAAACAATAGAAGTGGTAAAAATTGTGATACCCAATATCACAATAGAAATGGTAAATAACCTTGCTTCTACACTAATAGGAACAATATCTCCGAATCCTACGGTTGTCATACACACTAGCGCAAAATAAAACGCAGAAGAGATATCGGTTATATGAGGTTGGAATTGATCGCCAAGATACAATGATCCAAATACTGAATATCCCAGTAAAGCAATCAAACTGACAAAAGCAACAAAGCCTGCACCTGATAAGCTATGACGGTGAAATATTTTCCAATTTGCAATCAATGCAATTAATATCAGCAGTGAGAGCGTTCCCGTTAATACATTCTCTCTCGCTAAGAGCAAGTTAATGAGAACGAGAACAAACAGCATAAAGCAACTAAATACCCATCCTATTCTGATACCTAAATAAATAGGTAATGCCAAAATAATCAACACGACCCCGATAGCAAACCGAGGGATATCCAGTAATTTAATGAAACCTAATGACTGTAACCAATCAACAAAATTATGGTGTTGTGGGGACAAATTAATATTATATGACGCTAAGATAGGCAGTATTATCAATAGCCCATCAAGCAATAGCAACAATGCTAATGTTGTTCTTATCATCGTCATATTTCGAATGTATTTATAAATCGCATTCTTTTTCATATCGATATGACCTAAATTTATATTTTATACTCTCAATAATTCGAATTGCAGGTAGGTGACCAGCAAAGATAGTCGGAGAGAACTTAAATAACTGACTAGCAGAGCGTAGCCCTCCTCTGCAACTCGAAAGATAACGAGTATAATTATGATTGCCTATGTTCAGGCATAATATCTTGGTTCGGTACTAAGAATAACCATGATGCTAAAACAAATGGCATGGTTAATGTAGGTATACCAAACGGCTCCAGAATAATATCTAATGCACCTTGAACAAAAACAGTGAAGATAACTCCGATGATAGCATAGACTACCACTCGATAACTCGGCTTATTAAATGTTGAACCTAAAGCAATTGCAGTTAAAACGGCACTAAATGAATATAATCCAGTATGGATGCTAACAAAATCGCCTTTCAATAACGTGGCAATAATAAATGCTAATAGCGAACCAACAATAGCAAACACAGCAGCCCATATTGAGCTAACGGCAAGTCCAATCACAAAAATAATACCAACAATCACACTACTTAGTAAAAAGACCTCAGAAATGCCCCGGAAGATATCAGCAACAATATCACTGTGTGGAATACTACCAATTGGCTCAATAAATTGTTGTGGAAGCGCCGGTGCAGGTAAAGCAACACCTTTTATGCCTAAAAAACTGTAACTCGCTAATAAGATAGTCCAAGAAACTAATACAAAAGGAGCGGTTAATGCAGCAACTTTCCAATTTTTCAAGAAATCCATTAATGATATGGTAGCGATCACCGAAACAATGCTACCTAAAATAATCGATAACCAAACAAAAGGGGTATTTTCTAAAAAAGTAGGTAAAGCCACACCAACTAAACAACCATTATAACCATACAACCCCGAACGCAATGAGCTTGTATCCAACTTACTGATATACGCAGTCAGTGTTGATACCACTGTGCCTAATAGGCAGCCAAAGGCTACAGCAGGCATGCTTTCTAAAAATGCTCCGATAAAGATCGCGATAAAAAATAGCAGTCCAGTTAATGGATTATTTTGAAACATCACTTGAGCACAGCCGCGAAGTGTGACATCAATAAACTGTACTGTAATATTTTTATCAGCGAGCTGATTCCAAGCATTTTTATTTATTGTTGAAGTGTTCATCGTAATGTCCCTTCTATTCCTTGGCATAGGTATAGGTAGGATCGTTAATCAACGATCCTACCTGTCATTATTTGACGAATATCTTTGTAACTTAATAAGCTAAATAAGTTTATATACTCTAAATAATTTTAGGTGCAGCCAAGCGACGAACGAACTGATCACTAGCAGCATAAAAAACTATATAACTGACGTAAGAGAACGCAGTCACCATTCCTTAATGAAACAAAGTATGGCGAGTATACTTTTTAACGCCATAAAAAAGGCTTCTGTAATGTTATTCCCAGTATTTCTTCACGTGCGATTTGCCAAAAATATCTAACAGCCTCTTTCACTTTTGGACTATCAACACCCAATGCTTTAAAAATTAAACCGCAATCATTAGGTAATTGGGTTGCCCCAAATGCAATATTATTCTCTGTATCATAAATAGCTTCTAGACGCTCTAAAATACGACTATGGTGAATTTTGGGTGTTAGCAAAATAACATTGCCAAACGTATCAAATTTATCCATCACCGCAGTGGTCATTAATTGTTCTTTTTTAGGCTCTAGAATATATTTCTCAACAAATAGCTCTTTATTCGATGAAGATTCTGCTCTGATATGCGAAGAAAAAATATCAAAACCAAATTGCTCATCTTGGTGATGATATTTGCGCCCCGACATCAATATTTCAGAATATATCATTGTCGCACTCGGATGAATATTAATCCGAGTATCAGTAATAAAGCGTGAATTGCGATGAGGTATAATTGGATCAGGTAAATACTCTAAATAACCATCTTCTTCAACGATAATATTTTGGAATTGTGTTGCATAGTTTGCTTCCATCATATGCACTTTCGTTGCAGATTGTGTGGTTACATGAGCACACGCCTCCTTTTCAACAATAATATCCAACGCTTGGCGGTCGCCCTGCAATAGACAACCTGAAGTAGAAATCATGGTGACACAAGGTAACTGTGGCATCATTTCATCCCAATAGAGTGCTTTTTGCACCAGAGATGGAACACGCCGCTCCATCTCTACTAGTTCGCTGCGATATTCGCCTCGTGCAAATCTTAGCTTGAGATAACCACTTTTACCCACTGCACCGCTTTGCATTTGTTTAGGCTCATCTTGATAGATGGCAAGTTCAGGTGCATTGTTACCGAGTGTATGTGCTTGAACACGTGATGGTGTATTTGCGATATCTGCCCTGAATTGAGTCATACTTAGCCCCTTGATGATTGATGGGTAAACAAGAATTTATCCATAATCATATCAACCAGTTCTACAACACCTTCGCCAGTTTTGCAGTTCGTCATCACATATGGACGATTACCACGAACCACTTTAGTGTCGTGCTCCATCACTTCAAGGCTCGCGCCAACGTAGGGGGCTAGGTCAATTTTGTTAATGACTAAAATATCAGCCTGTACTAACCCTGGACCATTTTTACGTGGAATTTTTTCGCCTTCAGCCACATCGATAACATAGATGTAAAAATCAGCCAATGCTGGACTAAACGTTAATGTTAGGTTGTCACCACCACTTTCAATCATGATCACATCGCTATCAGGAAAACGCTCTTCCATATCTTCTACCGCAGCAATGTTCATACTTGGGTCTTCACGAACAGCTGTATGTGGACATGCACCTGTTTCAACACCCAAAATTTTCTCTTCGTCTAAAATTCCTTTTAAAGTGCGTTTAACTTGTTTCGCATCTTCAGTGGTCACAATGTCATTAGTGATAATTAACGGTTTAACTCCACGCTCAATGAGGATCGGAGTAATTACTTCAATAATTGCTGTTTTTCCTGAACCTACTGGCCCACCGATACCAATCCGAGTCATTTTTTTCATCATTGTTCCTCAAAATTTTTTAGTTAATCATCAGTTCATAAACAAGCGAACAAACGATTTTGTATGCACTGCTGCCAGCACATCAATCACCGGTACATACGAGGCCATTTGTTGAATATCGCCACATGATGCAATGTCACAAAAGATGTCAATATCTTCATTCAATTCAAACAGAATATGTTGTGTTTCATAATGCGTAACACGCATCAAGCGCATTGCCGCACTCAAAATAGTCATGGCAATACCATATTGGTGCATGACCACCACATCTCTTTCTGTTATTCCTTGAACTGCCATTACAATAGCCTGTGTCACTGGCTGGGTTCCTGCTGCTGTGCCATTTTTAATTTGTTCTAGCCACCAAGCAACTTGCTGGTTTTCAAATATATGTACTGAGATCTCAGCGAGTTTCTTTCCCATACGGGTCGTCATTATTCTCGCTTCTTCATTTAATTTACGATTGTGCACAGCCCAATCGATATTAATTAATGCTTCATTATCTTGCGCGATAACGGCTCGATGGGCAGCAACTACCGCAATACCATCAGAGCTGGCCGCAACATTGAGTGATGTACGGACAAATGACTTTAGCGTTTCTTTATCGTGCACAACGCCTTTTTGTATTGCCGACTCTACGCCATTTGAAAAGGTAAATGCACCTATAGGTAGTGCCGAGTCACCAAATTGCATGATCCTAATTAAATCAGATGCCTTCATACCACAATCCTTAACTGCAATGACCATTAATACTTATGTGTATGGCTATGCCCATGGTGATGGTCATGATCGTGATCGTGGTCATGGTCGTGATCGTGGTCATGAGAGTGGCTATGTGCATGTTGGTGAATTTGGCCAATTGCCACATGGACATGCGTATCCGTATCTTCCGCACCACCAAATAATAAACGCGCTTCTGAATGCGTCAGTTTTGGTAAAATAGACTCACCTCTTACAAAGGCGAAAGTATCTTGAGAAAAACCATGGGTACGCATGACCGATTCCATGACTTTTTCACTCACAGTTAGTGGCACATAAACTTGATTATCTTTTAAAACGGCTTTCCAGTGCTGGTTTCCTAATGCATGTCCTAGTTCAAAACTGACTCGAATTTGTTCTTCAGCATCCAAACTTTGCAAGCGCTGTAAATTAACCACCATCACGTCACGCAAAGAAATTTGCACAATAACCATCGTATTGGCAGCTTCATCAAATAAAATAACATCGCCATCAGAAAGTAGGACATTACGATCTAATGCAATACCAAGATCGAGACCATTTTCTGTATGTTTACGACAACGACTTTTCTGTGCTTCACGTTGGTCAAGTATCAAAACATCCAGCAGTGCTTTTTGACTTTTTTCTTGCCAAACTGGATCTTGTTTCACATTTCCAAGAATTTGTTCAATGATGATCATCGCATTACCTATTATGTTAATTCTGCCTGCTTGAAGGCAGGCAGAAAATAAAACAATCAAATTACTGGTTGTGTCGCAGTATTAACCAAAGAAATAACGTTGGTTCATGGCTGCTTCACTAATCGGTTGGCAAGTAGCATGTTCGCCATTCACTTTTACGGCAAAAGTTTCAGGATCAACTTCAATATTCGGAGTTTCACCATTGCGAACTAAATCACGCTTACCAATCGCACGGCAGTTGTTCACCGCCACAACTTGACGCTCTAAACCAGCTTTTTCTTTAACGCCATCATCTAATGCTGCTTGGGAAACAAATGTGACACAAGTGTCATTAACTGTTTTACCCATAGCGCCAAACATTGGACGATAGAATACGGGTTGTGGTGTTGGTAGTGACGCATTTGGATCCCCCATTGCCGCCCAGTTAATCAAGCCACCTTTAATAACCAGTTTTGGTTTAGCACCAAACATTTTTGGATCCCACAACACCAAGTCAGCCATTTTACCAACTTCGATTGAGCCTAAGATGTGACTAACACCTTGTGCAATCGCTGGGTTAATCGTGATTTTTGCAACATAACGTAAAACGCGGAAGTTATCATTGCCCGGTGCATCTTCAGGTAATTTACCACGTGAAGCTTTCATTGCATTCGCAGTTTGAATGATCCTTAACCAGTTCTCACCAACACGACCCATCGCCTGTGAGTCACTAGAGAACATAGAGATTGCTCCCATATCATGCAATACGTTTTCTGCTGCGATAGTTTCTGGACGAACACGACTTTCAGCAAACGAAACGTCTGATGGTATGTTTGGGTTTAAGTTGTGGCAAACCATGATCATATCGAACAATTCTGATTGGCTATTAACACCAAAAGGAAGTGTTGGGTTAGTTGAACTTGGCAGCACGTTTGGTTGACTAACAACTTTAATAATATCTGGTGCGTGACCACCACCAGCACCCTCAGTGTGATAGGTGTGGATAGTACGACCTTCGAAGGCTTCGATAGTATCTTCTACATAACCACCTTCGTTGAGGCTGTCTGTATGCACAGAAATTTGCACATCAAACTCATCAGCGATACGCAGTGCATGACGAATTGCGTTTCCTGTTGCACCCCAGTCTTCGTGTACTTTTAAGCCTGCTGCACCAGCAACTAATTGTTCAATTAATGGTTCACGAGTATATGAGTTACCTTTACCCAAAATACCGACATTGATTGGCAAGCCTTCAATGGCACGCAGCATAGTGCGCATGTTCCATGGACCTGCGGTTACTGTGGTACCGTTAGTGCCATCAGTTGGCCCAATACCACCACCAAAGAAAGTTGTTACACCGTTTGATAACGCAGCATAAGCCTGCTGAGGTGAAATTAAATGAATGTGGGTATCGATACCCGCAGCGGTTAAAATTAAGTGTTCACCTGAGATAGCATCAGTGGCTACACCCACCACCATTCCAGGGGTGATATTATCCTGAACATTCGGGTTACCACTTTTACCAACCCCAACAATTTTACCGTTTTTAATCCCTACGTCGGCTTTGATCACACCTAAACGTGCATCAACAATAGTGACGTTGGTAATAACGAGATCAAGAACCCCGTTATCACTGGTAAAGGTGTTATTTGCCCCCATACCATCACGTAAAGATTTACCTCCACCATAGACAGACTCTTCGCCATATCCGCGTAAGTCTTTCTCGATTTCAATATACAGATCTGTATCACCTAAACGAATTTTATCGCCGACTGTTGGGCCAAATAGGCCGCTATATTCTTGTCTAGAAATTTGTGGCATTTTATTTACCTTTATAGTTAATAAGGTACATAGCTATTTATCATTATCGATAAACAACACAATTACTGTTCTTTATGTTTATAACCGCGAGCAATCGCTTCATTTAATGCAATCGCTTTTGCTGGACGCTCTGTTGTTGCGACATTATTACCTGCCCAACCATCAACGAGGTTATTAAATCCATAAACAGTTTGTTTTCCACCGAAAGGAATAAGCGATACTTCAATTTCATCGCCTGGCTCAAAACGTATTGCAGTAGTAGAAGCAATATTTAAACGCTTACCATAAGCCGCAGCACGATCAAATTCTAATGCGTGGTTAACTTCAAAAAAGTGAAAGTGAGAGCCTATTTGTACCGGACGGTCACCGGTATTTCGCACTTTTAGTTTCGTTTCAGGTTTGCCTACATTAAATTCAATTGGGGCGTCCGCTAAAATAACCCCGCCTAAAGGTGTAGGTGCTTTTGTATCTGTTTTCGCGTTGCTCATATGCTCACCTCGTCATCAGCTTATTTTATCGGATTATGAACAGTAACCAGACGTGTACCATCAGTAAAAATAGCTTCAACTTGTACGTTTGGAATTAAATCCCACACACCATCCATAACATCTTTTTTCGTTAAGACAGTTGCGGCTTCTTTCATCACATCTTCAACGGTTTTACCATCACGTGCACCTTCTAAAGCAGTCACCGTAATAATGGCAACCGCTTCTGGATAGTTTAATTTCACACCACGGTCACGACGTTTTTGTGCAACGTCTGCGAGTGTATAAACCATCAATTTTTCAATTTCCCTTGGGGTTAATTGCATAACGCCTCCTCGATTGATAAAAGTTTGTATTTATCAATACAGATAAATATTTATTACACGCGTTAAATAGCCATATTCAAAATAATTCGAAATAAGGTCGGCAACACGCGAAAATAGACGGAGCATAAATAAACCATATGGCCCGACTAGTTGAACGTAGTCATCCCCTGAAACTTAAAGTATGACAAATATAAACAATCCGTTGCGCTATAAATCCTTGTAAAAACCAAATAACAAGTTTGTTGCATTTAAAAAATAATCATTCATATTAAAGCCATCTTATTTCACCAATAAAATAATCATTAAATGATCAATCAAAATAAGATGGTTAATGTTATTAATGATACTTAATTAAAAGTTTGTTATTTTTAAATACTAAAATGATTATTGTTTAAAATTCATAAATTGGTGCTCAGGCAAAGAACGCCATAGAGATTGGAACCATTTACCACCTCCACCATTTTGTAATTTTTCACTCGTTAATACTTCTTCAAGTGACCCATTGCGTAAAAGTGCAATGCGGTCGGCGAAACGTACAGCCATCGCAAGATCATGCGTTACCCACAAAATACCTTTTCCATCTTGGCAAAGTGACTTGATATGCTCCAATAGCTGGATTGCATGTTCATCATCCAACCAAGAAGAAATCTCATCGGCTAAGATATATTCAGCACGTGATAATGTCGCACTACAGGCTAAAACACGTTTTGCCATTCCACCTGATAATTGATTTGGATAATTATTCACCACACTGGATTGCAAGTTATATTGCTGCAAATGCAGCGCTACATCGTGCATTTTGATATGCTGCCCACTTAGCACTGCCGCCCGTTCTAGTTGAGGGCCAATTCTAATTAAGGGATTTAGAGCACTTACACCCTGTGGTATATAACATAAAGAATTACCACGATACTGCTGCTTAGTTTTTTCAGTTAGCTTATTACCATTTAAGACAATATTGCCATGACAACGCATATTATCTGGTAATAAACCTAAGCCACTTTGTAACAATAGGCTTTTACCTTCACCACTGCCCCCCACTAGCGCAACCATCTCACCGGGACGGACATCTAATGAAATATCGTTCAACAATGGCTGCCAACGTTTCTTCCCAAGCCAACGAAACTGTGCAACATCTACGGTTAAATGATCAAAACTTAACATCATGCTCCCCTTAACCATAAGTTTTGGACAGATTTGGCAAGCTGGTCAAATAACAGTACCAATCCTACTAATGCAAGACCCGGAAACATCGCTAACCACCAAGCACCTGTACTTAAATAACGCAGCGCATCAGATAATAAAATTCCTAATGATGGCTCATGTGGTGACAAACCAAAACCAAGAAAACTCAATGCAGCGCTGTGTAAAATTGCATGTGGAAACATCAATAATGTTCCAACCATCCACTGAGGTAAAATCATCGGCAGATAATCATATCGGCAACGGTATAGCGCACTGTTACCAATGCGGCGCGATAACATGATGTAATCTGCTTGTTGTACTCGCAATAACTCTGAACGTAAGATAAGCGTTAATTTTGGCCAGTGAGTTAATGCAACCGCCCAAATGACCCCCGCTTTTCCACCACCTAACGTAAAACAGATCAAGATCAGCAAAAGCAAATGTGGCAGTGCTAATAATGAGTCAATGATGCCACGCACGATATAATCCATCGTTTTGCTAAATGACGATAACCCCGCCATCACAACTGCGATTAAACCACTCGATACCGCTGCCGTCGTCCCAATCTGCAAACTGGTCGCTAAACCTTGAAATACGCGCTCCCATAAATCACGCCCTAAACTATCAGTACCGAATAAATGAACTAATGAGGGCGCTTGACGGCGATCTAATAAATTCACTTCGACATCTGTCTGTGAAAGCCATAAGGCATAAATGGCTAACACACATAAACACACTAAAGAAATTATTAACTTCAGTAAAGCTCGGTTTGGGTTATAGGTCATGACTCTCTAATCACTCCCTGATTAATCTTTTTCAATAACAAATCTGAAAGGCTATTGCTGAAAAAGATCACCACTGCACACAACATCACAATCCCCATGAGCAATGGAATATCCCCCCGTAACCCTGCATCAATCGTCGCTTGCCCTAAACCAGGGTAAGCAAATACCTTTTCAGCCAATAATGCGCCGCTGAGTAATTCCCCTACCGAAGCAAACTGCAAACACATCGCTGGTGTAATTGCATGTTTTAAAATATGAAAATTCATCATTGGCCACCCTTTATCACCCTGCGCTTTCGCATAGTGAATAAACTCACTGTTCATCACTTCTGCCACTTTAGAGCGCGTGTGTAAGGCGATATTTCCAACACCCAGCAGTCCTAGAGCAATCACGGGGAGTACTAAATGATGAATTTTTTGTGGCCATGTCGCTGTTTGTTCGTCTAAACCGATTGGCCATGCACAACAAATTGGCGCCCAATGCAACGAAACAGCAAATAATGACAGTAATAATAATCCTATCCAAAACACAGGGATCGAAGCTAATAGATAGGATAATGTTGAAATCATCCTATCTGGCCAACGATTAAGGTAACGCCCCGCAACCAATCCCAAAGCAAAACCAATAACCCCTGAAAATAACCACGCTGATATCAATAATACTAATGAAGGCGCTAATCTATCGGCTATGACTTGTGATACGGGTGTGTTATAGAGCATCGAATAGCCCATATCACCTTGTAATAGCTGCGAAAACCAACGCCAGAACTGTATCCATAATGGCTGGTCAAGCCCCCAACGAGCAGCAATAAGTGGATACTGCTCAGGGGGAACATGCATTAAATCATTACCAATATAAGCTTTTATCGGATCAATAGGTGAATAGCTTAAGAGAATAAAAACCCCTATCGCTGTCACCAACAGCAAACAAATAAATCGCAGTAAAAGCCCTATTGTTGTACGCATTATTTACAGGTCCAAGCCCAATCATCAACGTTATTCAGTACAGACCAAGAACCATGGATTTCAGGTGCACCTTTGCCTAATTCAACACAATTATCTAATAAATAGATGTGTTGAATATTCATCAACCACGCCCAAGCTGCATCACCTTGGATACCTGTTCCTGTTTGACCATTCCAATCCACTTGTTGCCATAATGGAATTGCTGCTGTTTGGTCTGGCTGACGCAACGCCTCTTCGATGATTTCATCGATAGCTGGGTTTTTATAATAACCAGGGTTGTAGAAACCAACACCCGCAGCCTTACTGCTATAGTTATGAACCAGTTCCATTGGGTCGAGGCTACCCCAACCAAACAATGTTGGGTTGGCATGCATGTAGCGCTCAACGGTTTCCCAACTTCCTGATTTTAGATCCATCTCAATACCAATAGGCTTCAAACTTGCCCTTACCGCTTGAGCTAAATCACGA
The DNA here is from genome assembly GCF_028480065.1 of Providencia sp. PROV189. Classification (NCBI taxonomy): domain Bacteria; kingdom Pseudomonadati; phylum Pseudomonadota; class Gammaproteobacteria; order Enterobacterales; family Morganellaceae; genus Providencia; species Providencia sp. PROV189. Next base: position 94,369 of record NZ_JAMPOG010000002.1, on the reverse strand, counting down.
CGAGTGGTATCACCGCTCGCATACCAGAGAGTCAGCTTAGCAACCTTACCGTCTTTTTCTCTTAAGCCGTCTTTATTTAATTTCCAACCTGCCTCTTCTAAAATCGCTTTCGCTTTTTCTACATCACCATCTTTAAACGATGATTTCGGGTTATTCCAAGGTAATCCTTCAACCCCTGTATAGGCAGGGATAGCAAATCCTTCAAGTACCGATTCAGACAGCAATTTACGGTCGATCACATAGTTGATGGCTTTACGCACCGCCACATCGGAGGTGATATCATTACCAATTGGATTACCTTGTGCATCTTTTTCACCTGCTGGAGGAATAGGGAAAGAGATCCCTCTATTCTCTACACTATGACGTTCAACCAATTTCATATCTTTGACATTTTTAGCATTCGCTGCGATAGCCGCAGGGATACGCACGATATCAAGTTGACGACTTTGTGCCGCAGCGAAAGCCGAGTCCTCATCAAGGAATACGAAAACCATCTTATTAAAGTCGTTTTTTGGACCTGCATAGTATGGGTTTTGTTCAACGATCAGTTGCTGCCCCGGTTGAAATTCAACTAAACGATATGGACCTGCACCAACCGGATTATGTGCATACTTTTTAGCATCGTATTTATCAGCAGAAACAATACCTAATGAACCTAATACGTTAATAAAGGTACTTTGCGGCGATGATAAGGTCATCTTAACGGTTAATGGGTCAATCGCTTCAGCGTTAGCAAAGTTCCCCATATCCACTTTACCACCACTTGCTGCTGCGTTGTTATAGGTGAAAACCACATCTTTCGCTGTCAGTGGTGAACCATCAGAAAATTTTAAATCTTTCTTTAATTTTAGCGTCCAGGATTTACCATCTTCAGAATGATCATATTTCTCAAGCATATAACTATGCCATGACAAATCTGCATTCTGTTTTAAAAGTGGACTATGCAGAAGCATATAGCTGCCATGACTCCATCCTAACATTGGGTCAAACCCTTCTGTTGGCTCTGAGCCAATAGCTAGACGTAATGTATGCTGAACTTGTGGAGTCGAATCGGCCAGCGCGCCCATAGATAGTCCCATTAGACATACGGCTTGGATAGCCATGGCTAATTTCTTTTTCATATCATCCTATCCTCTTTATATTTAATTGATTTTTATAATATTGTTATTTAATAGCAGGCTTATTCAAAAACTAAGCCATCAAGATGGCTTAGATACTAAAAACTAATTGGTGTTTTCTCTATACGCATCTTCATCAAATTCAGTAATATCTAAATCATCCCCTACAGTCTGCTGATTCACTTTGACTGAAGTAAATTTATTAATGATCCATAGAATTAATAATGTAAATACGAACGACCACACGCTGGTAAAGACGACAGCAACAAATTGTTTAACAACTTGCATACCATTTCCTTCAAGTAAACCAGCAGGTCCTTTAGGGTTCCAAAGAGTTGAAGCAAATACGCCAACTAAAATAGAACCCGTGATCCCGCCAACACCATGCACACCAAATACATCGAGTGCATCATCTAAATGGCGTCTCACTAAGAAAACGAAGAAATAACACACAAGGCTCGCAATAATACCGATAATTGCCGCTGAACCGATTGATACATAACCCGAAGCAGGTGTAATTGTTGCTAACCCCGCAACAGCACCAGTTAGAAAGCCAACAAGTTTTGGCTTACCAGTGTGTAAACGCTCAATGACAAACCAAGTAACCGCCGCAAAGGCAGCTGCAATATCAGTAGTCAAAAATGCAGAAACCGTTACCGTATTCACTTGCAATTCAGAGCCGGCGTTAAAGCCGTACCAACCAAACCATAGCAAAGCTGCCCCTAACGCAATATAAGGAATATTATGCGTTCCATCTGATGGCACCATACGTTTACCAACATACAGGGCTGATGCTATCGCCGCAAAACCCGCTGTTGCATGGACAACAATCCCACCAGCAAAATCAACAACGCCCCACTTCGCGAAAATACCGTCTGGACTCCATACCATATGAACAAATGGGCAATAAACGAATAACGTCCATAGAGTCAAAAAGATCAGATAAGCAGGGAAATTAACTCTATTTGCGAAAGCACCTGTAATTAAAGCAGGTGTAATAATTGCAAACATCATCTGATAGCTAAAGTGAACCAGTATTGGTAACCCGCCATCATTCCCCGTATACATTGTTTGAGGGTTAATATTATTTAAAAATGCATAATAAAATGGATCGCCAATTATTCCATTAATCGATGGACCAAAAGATAATGAATAACCAACCATAAACCAAATAATAGCTACCCATCCCATAGAGAAGAAACTTTGGGACATTATGGTAATAACGCTTTTACGAGAGACTAAGCCGCCATAGAAAAAAGCCAGTCCTGGAGTCATTAACATAACTAAGCTTGTACACAATAGCATAAAAGCTGTATTTGGAACATCTAAAACCGACAATATATTTTCCATAAACTTTCTCACACTAGATAGTCATATATAAATCAGTGAGCTTATTATTGGTAAATAAGTTCGTTTGTAATATTAACTTACCTATATAATAGAATAAGCACAACGATTATCAACAATATTATTTAATATCATTAAAGATAAAATCCAAGCGTTCATCTAAATACAATAGTCATTACAAGTATAAAGTGATTATCATTATAATACTCACATTATGTTAATTATAAATTATATTAATTAAATTAATTCACCTAATGGCTAATAAATAAAGTTTCTTTTTGGATTATCTTAATTAGATAAAATATATAAAGCAAAATTTGTTGTGTGAAAATAACCAAATAAAATCCAGACTGAAAAGTCGAATGAAAGTTAGTTATTAATTAAATAATAGACAATAATATTTTATCTTTGTTTGCTTAAGAAATTAGCAATGATATTTATATTATATTTATCGCAATAAAACACTAGAACACATTCCTACTAACAACAGATATGCTATTTTATTTATATTGTCGACATAACAATAAAAACATTAAAAATGTTGATTTTTTATGACGTCTAAAACACGAAAATTTGTTTAATTATTTTAATGGGATAAAAATTTAATAATTATCACTATACCGATAAAAATAAGTTAAACATTAAACATATACATTTTATACCGATAGCGAACTTCTAATAACTAATCACCTTAAATAGTCGATACATGATTAATCATGCGTTATATTTCTTCAATACAACTCAATTATTTAATAGTATACCCAATACCTATCTAAATTATTCAGTTATATCAATACGCATTGCGCATCTTTGTTCAGCTTTAAACCCTGCATTCACCTCCTGTTGTAATATAACAGCCAATTCAGCGGTTAACTCGCTCGATTGTATTACCGAAAAACCTAATCTTTCATAATACGGTGCATTCCAAGGGATTTCACGGAAAGTGGTTAGCGTCACATAGTCAAAGTGATGTTGTAACGCATATTGGAGAATATGCTGAATTAATGCCCGACCTACGCCCTTACCCTGCCACGATTGGCACACAGAAATTTCACCAATATGGAGGCTATGCGTTAATTTGTCGACATTAATAAAGCCAATGGGCTGATCGTCATTATCTACCGCCACCCATTCCCTATTGTCCTGAATAAACTGTAGATGATCTTGCTCTGATTGCACTTCATCGTCAGCAATCCAAGCAAATTGATGATGACCACGAAAGACTTGCGCGGCAGAGCGCTCGATAGCAGGGAGTTTTTTTGCGTCGCGCGGCTGTGCTTGGCGAATATGAAACATAAAATAAACCTATAAAAAAGAGGAGCTTCCTCCTCTTAATAATCAATATAGTGTGTGATTAACGCACGTCATCCAGTAAGGATTTCCACATACCTAAAACCAGTACTTGATCTGGTGGGGTGAGCTCTCCCCCTTTAATTGCCTGCTGAATACTCTCTTCAACACGTTGATAAAGTGCATCAACACTGGTTTCATTCTCTTGTTCAAGCTCTGCGACAGCAAGGGTTAGATGCCCACGCAAATAGCCGCCCGCAAATAATTCATCGTCACTTGCGTGTTCGACCATATCATCAATTTTTGTCAGTATGCGTGTTTCAAAATCCGCAAGCATGCTTAATCCTTACTCTCGTTAATGTGTCATTAGGCAAAAATATCTTCCGGATAAGGGAAGTCTTCTGCACAAAGTGGTGGAGTATTGTAAAACGTTTGTAACGCGTTCACAAAGCGTAATGGCCTTTCAGGAATACCATTTGCTAAATATTCCATCACTTGGCCATGTACTTTGCGCTGAAATGCGATACGGTCAGGCTCAAAATCCCCTTCTAGATTGTCGCAACTGACATTAAAAGGAATGCCAGCCGCTACACAAAATAACCAATCTAACGCCTGAGGTTTGATTTCAACGACTTCAAATGCACATTGCGTTTTTTCATCACGACCATCGGGGCAATACCAGTAGCCATAATCGACTTGCTGGCGTCTTGCCTCTCCCGCAATGCACCAATGCGAAATTTCATGCAGTGCGCTGGTAAAAAAACCATGTGCAAAGACAATGCGATGATAAGGTGTTTGCTCATCGGCCGGTAAATAAACTGGCTCATCGTCACCTTTCACCAATTTGGTGTTGTACTCTTCGCCAAAGCACTGTTCAAAAATATCAATCAACTGCTGATAATGATGTTTAATCATGGAAATTCAAATCATTTTAAAATAATGAAACAACCCAAGCTTTGATAGCATCGCCATGGCTGTCATGGAGCAATTTAATACTCATCAGCAAAGAGATGATCACAATCATTGGCCTGATCAGTTTTTGCCCTTTCGTTAACACCAAGCGAGCGCCTAGTCTTGCGCCAACCATTTGGCCGATAAGCATAACAAAACCGAGCACCCAAAGAACATGACCTCCGATAATAAAAAATATTAAAGAGCCAAAATTTGAGGCAAAGTTCAGTAACTTAGCATGGGCAGTCGCTTTTGCAAGGTTATACCCCAACAATAACACATAGCCTAATGCTAAAAATGACCCAGTTCCCGGCCCAAATGCGCCATCATAAAAACCCATCGTCATACCAACAGCAACCCCAAAAACAGGCATACTAATACGTTGCTTACGATCTTGTGCACCAATTGACGGTGTTAACAAAAAGTACAGGCCAACGCAGATAACCATGATAGGCAAGAGCTGTTTGAGAAAATCCGTATTAATCATTTGGATCAAGATGGCGCCTAACATGGCACCAATGATCGTCATGATAAAGGGGAACATTTGCTCTCGTAAGTTAATCGCTTTACGTCGAACAAAATAGAGTGACGATGAGAACGAACCTCCAACTGCTTGGAGTTTGTTAGTTGCAAGTGCCTCAACAGGCGTTATACCGACAGAAAGTAATGCAGGGATGGTTAATAACCCCCCGCCGCCAGCTATGGAGTCAATAAATCCCGCGAACAATGCAACACAGAAAAGTAATAAATAAATTTCAGGTGCAACAACAGTCAGCCAATCCATTTTTAATCCAAGTAACAGAATTGCCATTACGGCGATACGTAATCTACTCTGCCGCTGATAAACAAATACAAGCCCACAGAGTATCACTGCCCAGATGAGGTATTTTTAAGGAGGCGTCATCCAAACCTTCATATTAACAATAAGGGAGACGATGCCCCCTTACGCACTCTTTACGACAATCCTGAAAATGGTTTCATTGTGGGTATAACATCAGCACATTGCCCACGGTGACGCAAATAGTGGTCCATCAATACAATCGCCATCATTGCTTCTGCAATAGGTACGGCTCGAATACCAACACAAGGGTCATGTCGACCTTTGGTGATCATTTCGACTTCTTCACCATCACGATTTAGCGTTTTACCTGAAACGGTAATACTGGAGGTTGGCTTCATCGCGATATGCGCAATAATAGGTTGGCTGCTACTTATCCCCCCTAGAATGCCCCCAGCGTGGTTTGAAGTGAAGCCCTCGCGAGTGATTTCATCGCGGTTTTCACTCCCTTTCAGGCCAATTACTCCAAAACCATCCCCAATTTCAACCCCTTTAACAGCATTAATACTCATTAAAGCATGAGCAATATCTGCATCTAAGCGGTCAAATACAGGCTCTCCCAATCCTGCTGGTACATTCTCAGCCACGACAGTCACTTTCGCGCCAATCGAATCTCCCTCTTTTTTTAGCCCTCTTAGTAACTCATCTAGCGCTTCTAATTGACTAGGGTCAGGGCTGAAAAAAGGGTTTTGCTCAACAATAGACCAATCTTTGATTTCACATTTCACTGGCCCCATTTGTGTCAAACAGGCACGTATCGTGATCCCCAATTTTTCTTGTAGGTATTTTTTAGCGATTGCCCCAGCCGCAACACGCATAGCCGTTTCACGAGCAGAAGAGCGCCCGCCTCCACGGTAGTCGCGCTGACCATATTTTTGTTCGTAGGTATAATCTGCGTGCCCTGGTCTAAAGACATCTTTAATTGCGCTGTAGTCTTGAGAACGTTGATCGGTATTTTCAATCAATAGGCCTATGCTGGTTCCCGTAGTGACACCATTAAATACCCCAGATAGAATTTTGACCTGATCAGGCTCTCGACGTGCAGTAGTATAACGAGACGTTCCCGGACGGCGGCGGTCAAGATCCCCTTGTAGATCGGCTTCTGTTAATGCTAGCCCTGGTGGCACACCATCAATGATGCACCCCAAAGCCAAGCCATGAGATTCCCCAAAAGTGGTAACCCGAAACAGTTGCCCTATTGAATTTCCTGCCATACCAAATTCCTAATTAATATTTCATGATTGTTATTTTGATGTTGTGGTTGATTAGAATGCCGCGCAATATTTTCTTAATCAATATAAAGTTGAAAATGAGCATGATGTTCAACTAATTGCTCACGCGTCAACATAAATACTCCATCACCACCATACTCAAACTCTAACCAAATAAAGGGAATTTCTGGGTATTGTTCAATCAGATGTACCATACTGTTACCGACTTCGCAGATCAATACACCCTCATCACTCAGAAAGCGTGGTGCATTTGCTAAAATACGACGCACCAATTTTAAACCATCGCTTCCCGCCGCTAGCGCCAATTCAGGCTCAACGCGGAACTCTTCCGGTAAATCATCCATATCCTCAGCATCAACATAAGGTGGATTAGTCACAATTAAATCATACTTAACGTCAGGCATATCCCTAAACAGATCAGAGCGGATAGGAATAACGCGGTGCTCTAAACCATGATTCGCAATATTGTGTTCAGTAACGGCAAGCACATCGGTCGAGATATCGACCGCATCCACTTCCGCTTCAGGGAATTCATACGCACAGGCGATTGCGATACAGCCACTCCCTGTACACATATCAAGTATCGTTCGCGGCTCATCAGCCAACAAGCCAACAAAATGGTTGTTGATAAGTTCTCCAATTGGTGAACGAGGAATTAATACACGCTCATCCACATAGAACTCATGTCCACAGAACCACGAACAGTTAGTCAGGTAAGCCACTGGAACACGCTCATTAATACGACGCAATACACGTTCAATGATACGATGACGCTCCGTTGGAGTCAGGCGCGAGGTCAATAGTTCATCCGGTACATCAAGAGGTAAGTAAAGCGTTGGTAGCACTAATTGTAACGCTTCATCCCATGCATTATCAGTACCGTGACCATAATAAACATTGGCAGCATTAAAGCGGCTCATTGTCCAACGTAAAATGTCCTGAATGGTATGAAGCTCAGCAACAGCTTCATCAACGAAGATCTTTTCCAAGAAGGGTTTCTCCAGACTGTATATCGAAAGTGTTCAAGTTTGCCACGAAGTGAGACACAAATCAGCAGATTAATACAATAAAATCGCGAGGAAAACAGAGGGGAAGCTATTTAATGTCAAAAGGCCCCCTGTTTAAACTGGAGGCCTCTTAGGATAAGTCGTTATTCTACCGACTCAGCGTTGTAATTTACGTCAGTCTCCGCATTGGGTTGTTTAACCCACAGTGCATAAACGACGGCTAAAATCACCAACCAAACAATACCCACATATAAAGCAATACGTGTATCTTCAAAATAACCGAGTACCCCAAAGATAAATAGCATAAATATGATGGCAAGTGCTGGACCAACTGGCCATAATGGTACAGGGAATTTCAGTTTACTCACCTGCTCTGGCGTCATTTTGCGGCGCATGGCTACCTGTGATACCAAGATCATCATCCATACCCAAATCGTGGCAAAGGTTGCAATCGATGCAATCACTAAGAACACTTTTTCAGGGATCAGATAATTCAATACCACCCCAACCAGCAAAATAATTGACATCACCAGTACGGTCATCCATGGCACACCATTTTTGGTCAGTTTAGTGAATACTTTCGGCGCCTGCCCTTCGTGTGCCATACCATACATCATACGGCCCGCCCCAAAGATGTCACTGTTGATAGCGGAGATTGCTGCGGTGATCACTACCACGTTCAAAATGTTTGCAGCCGATGCAATGCCTAGGCTATCAAAAATTTGTACGAATGGACTGCCTTGGTGACCAATTTGATTCCAAGGGTAGATACACATTAAGACAAATAAAGTTAAGACATAAAAGAGTAGGATACGAATTGGTACCGCATTGATAGCACGAGGAATTGTTACGTCAGGATTTTTAGCTTCACTTGCCGTAATACCAATGACTTCAATGCCCCCAAAGGCGAACATTACCACGGCAAACGATGCGATAACCCCTCCGATCCCATTTGGCATAAAGCCACCGTGCTCAAATAGGTTTGTAATACCGACTGCATGCTCAGAGGCTTGCCCAAAGCCAAACACCATAATCGCCGCACCGCCGATGATCATCGCGATAATTGCAACAATTTTGATGATAGAGAGCCAGAACTCCATTTCACCAAATACTTTTACATGACAAAGGTTAATTGCCCCGATAAAACAGATGATACTCAAAACCCAGATCCACTGAGCGACCTCAGGAAACCAGAGCTTCATATAAAAACCAAATGCGGTGACGTCTGCTAAGCAGACAATGAGCATTTCAAAAACATATGTCCAACCAGCAAAAAAACCTGCTCGTGGACCTAAATAGTGACTTGCATACTGTGAGAAGGAGCCAGCAAGGGGGTTATGTACCGCCATTTCCCCTAGGGCGCGCATCACCATAAAAACCGCCGCGCCACCAATAATATAAGCAATTAAAACCGCAGGGCCTGCCGTTTCAATCGCTTTTGCTGAACCATAAAAAAGACCTGTACCAATCGCTGCCCCGAGGGCCATAAACCGGATGTGACGCGCAGAAAGTCCACGCGTAAGTTTTGTTGTGCTTTGCATGATTTATCCTTCGTTTTTTATATACCCTAAATCATTCAAGCTACTTATCAGAATGATGAGTAGACACAAGCTCACTAAGGTGACAGACAGATATCTATCTCTCATGTCGCTTGAAGATTAATGGGTACTATTTTTAATAATGGTCGTGCAGATAAATACTACAAGCGGCCGATACATTGCCGACCGCTTATTATTTGCGTGATGTATTATTTAGGAAAAACCGAGTTTTCAGGGAACAATGTTGATAGCTTTTGTTCCGTAATGAGCTGAATTGCCGCATCAATATCAGGGGCAAAATAGCGGTCTTTATCATAATACGCGACTTTATCACGCAATATGTGACGAGCTTTTTCTAATACCTCGCTTGATTTTAAGCCCTCACGGAAGTCGATCCCTTGACATGCCGATAACCATTCAATGGCTAAAATGCCTGTTACATTTTTTGCCATTTCCCACAAGCGGCGGCCTGCTGCTGGCGCCATAGAGACATGGTCCTCTTGGTTTGCCGAGGTCGGTAAACTATCAACACTGGATGGGTGTGCTAATGCTTTATTTTCACTCGCCAATGCTGCCGCAGTTACCTGAGCAATCATAAAACCAGAGTTGACCCCGCCATTATTAACGAGGAATGGTGGCAATTGAGACATGTGCGTATCCATCAATAACGCAATACGTCGTTCAGACAGTGCACCGATTTCGGCTAAAGCAAGCGCGATGTTGTCCGCAGCCATTGCCACTGGCTCCGCGTGGAAGTTACCGCCAGAGATAATGTCACCATTATCAGTAAAGACTAATGGGTTGTCAGAAACAGCATTCGACTCGATTAAAATTACCTCAGCCGCTTGACGAATTTGCGTCAAACAGGCCCCCATCACTTGAGGCTGGCAACGTAACGAATAAGGGTCTTGTACTTTAACGCAATTTTCATGAGATTGAGCCAACTCACTCGTTGGTGTTAACACCTCACGAAATAGTCTTGCAACATCAATTTGCCCTTTTTGACCACGCACCTCGTGGACGCGCGCATCAAATGGTTTGCGTGACCCCAATGCCGCTTCCACACTCAGAGAGCCACAAACAATACCGCTTAGCAGCAAGTTCTCAGCTTCAAATAACCCTTTTAGCGCAAACGCCGTTGATACTTGGGTACCGTTTAATAGTGCTAGACCTTCTTTCGCTTCCAGTTTCAACGGTTTTAGCCCTGCTTTTTCAAGTGCCGATTTAGCGCTGAGCCATTTACCTTGATAGCGTGCTTTCCCTTCGCCAAGTAGCAGCAAACTCATATGCGCTAAAGGTGCTAAATCACCAGAAGCACCAACTGAACCTTTAGCAGGAATAAAGGGATAAACTTGGTGATTCACTAACGCGATTAGGGCTTCAATCACTTCTAATCGAATACCAGAGAAGCCACGAGCTAAACTATTAATTTTTAAAACCATAATCAGACGAACCAATTCGTCATCAAGCGGTTCACCCACGCCCGCTGCATGTGACATCACAATAGAGCGTTGCAGCGATTGCAGATCTTTTGCAGCGATTCGGGTATTGGCTAATAAACCGAATCCTGTATTAATACCGTATGCCGTCTTATCTTCAGCAATAATCTTATTTACCGTTGCCACACTTTTTTCGATTGCCAAATGAGAGCGTTTATCGAGAGCAACCGTTACAGGCTGTGCAAGCACAATACGCAAATCATTCAGTGACATTTTTCCTGGATGGATAGTTAACTTAGTCATGCCCGGCTCCTCTTAGCGTGTTTTTAACATCGGTAGGTTAAGATTTTTTTCTTGTGCGCACTGAATCGCTATATCATAACCCGCATCAGCGTGGCGCATGACACCTGTCGCAGGGTCATTGTGTAGAACACGAGCAATCCGCTCAGCAGCTTCATCAGTGCCATCGCACACAATCACCACCCCTGAATGTTGAGAGAAGCCCATACCGACCCCTCCACCATGGTGTAATGAAACCCATGTTGCTCCACTTGCTGTATTCAATAAGGCATTCAGTAAAGGCCAATCAGAGACGGCATCTGAACCATCTTTCATCGCTTCTGTTTCGCGGTTTGGGCTAGCAACTGATCCTGAATCAAGGTGATCTCGACCAATCACGATCGGCGCTGAAACTTCACCGCTTCTTACCATTTCATTAAAAGCTAAACCTAATTTCGCCCTATCCCCCAAGCCAACCCAACAAATACGTGCGGGTAAGCCTTGGAAACTGATACGTTCACGCGCCATATCTAACCAACGATGTAAATGCTTATCGTCAGGTAAAAGCTGTTTTACTTTTGCATCTGTTTTATAAATATCTTCAGGATCACCGGATAACGCCACCCAGCGGAAAGGACCAATACCGCGACAGAATAATGGGCGAATATAAGCAGGTACAAACCCAGGGAAATCAAAAGCATTTTTGACGCCCATTTCAAGGGCCATTTGACGGATATTGTTACCATAATCAAATGTTGGAATGCCTTGTTTTTGGAAGGCGAGCATCGCTTTAACATGTTCAGCCATCGATGCTTTTGCTGCTTTCGCTGTGCCTTCAGGATCTTTCACGCTACGCTCGCGATACTCTTCCCAACTCATCCCAACAGGTAAATAACCATTGAGAGGATCGTGAGCACTCGTTTGGTCGGTAACCATATCTGGGCGAACGCCACGTTTCACTAACTCTGGTAAGATTTCAGCCGCGTTAGCACATAAGGCGATTGATACAGCTTTCCCTTCCGAGGTGTATTTTTTGATACGCGCCAATGCATCATCCAGATCGGTCGCTTGCTCATCCACATAACGGGTACGCAAGCGAAAATCAATACGGCTTTGTTGACATTCAATATTCAGTGAACAGGCACCCGCGAGTGTTGCTGCTAACGGCTGCGCCCCGCCCATACCGCCTAACCCTGCCGTGAGTACCCAGCGCCCAGTTAAGTCACCATTATAATGTTGGCGCCCTGCTTCAACGAAAGTTTCATAAGTCCCTTGAACAATGCCTTGGCTACCAATGTAAATCCAGCTACCCGCCGTCATTTGACCATACATTGCCAACCCTTTCGCATCCAATTCGTTAAAGTGTTCCCAGTTAGCCCAATGTGGTACAAGGTTTGAGTTTGCGATTAATACGCGAGGGGCATTTTCATGGGTTTTAAAGACGCCAACGGGCTTGCCAGATTGGACCAGTAGAGTTTCATCACTCTCTAAATTTTTAAGTGTTTCAACAATTTTGTCATAGCACTGCCAATTACGTGCCGCACGACCAATACCGCCATAAACGACCAGTTCATGTGGATTTTCGGCAACATCAGGATCTAGGTTATTCATCAGCATACGTAAAGGGGCTTCAGTCAACCAGCTTTTCGCGCTGAGAGTGTTACCTCGTGGTGCTCTGATATCACCATTTCTGTATTTATTATTTATCGTTGTCACATTCATACCCTCTTTCGATAGATTCAGCTTGTACTGATAACGTCTTTATATAGGTATAGTTGTATATACATGTACAATCAATACCCTATTTAACATCAAAATTGAGAATGAAATGCAGATAAATAATAATTACATATTATGTTTCAATGGATTATAAAAAAACCACATCAAATTGGTGGTTAAATTTTCTTCTAAATCTGCCAGTGAGATCACATTAAATTTACAATTAATTCACATATTTCAAGGGTTTTAGCGGGAAATATCAAAATTCACCATGAGATTAAGATAAACCTTCTACTCATGGTCAATATAGACGTGATTTTCAACATTTATTCGATAAAATACGCTAGGAAAGCAACCCCATAAAATAGCGTTGCCTTGAGATACTAAGAGGTAAAATGCCCTTTCAATTTATAGCGATGCCCCGGAAATAATAATTTCGTGCTAGTCACCACAAATGATTGGGACCATGTACGTCTTGAAATTAATAAGCAAGAAGAGCCTAACGCAATATTCAGCCATTTAGCGGCGCGCTCATCGGCTTCAATGGCCTCAACGATATGCTCACCTTCTGTTAATGGCGCCACCATAGAAAGGTAATCATGAGGAGTGATGGTCAAAAAGTCTTGTTGTAGATAATCAGGAGCCGCTAGCGCATTGACATACCGATCTTCAATTTGCACTGGTACATCATTTTCGTAATGAATAATAATTGAATGGAATACCCTTGTTTCAGGGGCGATATTCAATTCCGCAGCCAACGAAACCGATGCAGCAACCTCTTCTAGCTTGATAATTTTACAGCTATATTGATGATTTCTTGCCAGAATTTCGGACTCGATGCTATGAACTTCAAATAGCGCTGATTGGCCTTTTGGCTCTGCGACGAATGTACCGACCCCTTGAACCCTGACTAACAGCCCTTCTGCTGTCAGCTCCCTTAATGCACGATTTGCCGTCATACGGCTACATTCGAATTGTTTGACCAATTCAGATTCCGAGGGAACACGATCATTCGCCTGCCACTCACCTGTATGGATTTTTTCTGTTATTAACTGTTTTACTTGCAAATAGAGCGGGATCGGGTTGTCTCTATTACCTTTTTTTTCTGCTGTCACAATCGTTTCCATTTTAAAAAGTAAAATGCCAAACCCTTAAAGTAAAAACTTAGGGTTACCGTTATACTATTAAGTTGTGCTATCAAATAGCGGATATTCTGACAGTCGCAAATAAAACTTAACCCTCTGTAAATATCCTACAAGTCTATTTACCAATTAAAGGCTAACAAAAACCCCTTACGGCATATATTACCACACAACAAATTGATAATGTTGGCAACACCAAACAATAGGAATTTTATGATTTAATGAATTTCTAACAAAAATAACTAATAATCAGCTGATTTTATCGACATTATTCTATTTGAAGGAACGGTTTATATTCTCATCCCGTTCCTACTCCACCAGCGTGCAAACTATCTGATACTTTAATTCACTTATGAGTTATGATGACTAATATTGCCTTGATAAACTCGCGTATATAATGGCTGGCTACCTTGCTCATAAATCATCTCAACGGGGTCAACCGCATTCCAAACCACAAAGTCAGCCTGATAGCCGACCTTAAGCTGTCCATGGCTTGCCTCGCGACCTAATGCTTTCGCAGCATGACAAGTAACTCCAGCCCATACTTCTTCAGGTGTTAATCTAAATAGTACAGCAGCCATATTCATGATCATACGTAGTGAAGCGAAAGGGCTTGTGCCAGGGTTAAAATCCGTTGATACCGCCATTGGTATTTGATGTTCACGCAACAGTTCTATAGGTGGCAATTTTTTCTCTCTCAAGAAATAAAAGGCGCCCGGAAGTAAAACGGCTACTGTTCCACTCTCTTTTAGTGCACGAATACCATTAAGATCAAGATACTCAATATGATCAACCGATAATCCCCGATAACTAGCAACCAGTTCGCTGCCTCCAAGGTTGGACAACTGCTCAACATGCCCCTTGACTGGGATCCCCAATTTTTGTGCGGCTGCAAATAGTTTTTGGCTCTGTTCTAGCGAAAAGCCCACCGTCTCACAAAAGACGTCAACGGCTTCAAATAACCCTTGCTGCCACAATGTTGGCATAATATCCGTACAAATTAGATCAATATATTCATCAGCTTTATCTTTATACTCAGGCGGTACCGTATGCGCTGATAGCAAAGTTGAACTGACTGTTACTGGGTATGCTTCGGCTAATTTTTTGGCAACCATGAGCTGTTTTTGCTCACTCTTCAAATCCAAGCCATAGCCTGACTTCATCTCAATGGTTGTGACACCTTCACGGATCAGCGCCTCTAATCGCGGTTGTGAAACCTGATAGAGTTCATCTTCATTTAACGCTCGCGTGGCACGTACAGTAGAGTTAATCCCACCACCTTGTTGGCTAATAGTCTCATAAGAGACACCATTCATCCGCTGCTCCCACTCGGCCGCACGATTGCCACCAAAAACCAAATGCGTATGGCAATCAATTAAACCTGGTGTAATTAAGCGCCCTTCTAGATCCACTACTTTACAATTAGCTGTATCTAACTCACCTTTTGGTTCAATCGCCACGATCTTATTCTCTCGCGTGACCATATCGTGATTTTCTAAGAGTCCATATGCCACGTTAGATCCCAGATCCATTGTAGCAATGCGGCCATTTCGCCAGACGACATCATGAGCAAGTGTTTTAAATGACATAACAGATCCTATGGGTTTAATAAGTACATTTACCACTGCAATAGATAACAGGTATATATATGTATATACAATTAGTCAATACAGCTACAATTGTCAATGTAAACTGCCCATAACGTTAAAATTTTGTTAGTTAAATCTTATAATCCACAGCTATAACCTTCGTCACCAAAAATAGGTTACACTAATGTAGATAAGTACTATCTGAAAAAGATAATTAAACAGCTAGCTAAGATAATTAATCGAATGAAAAATAAATTTGAATTAGACAAAGATGACATTCATCTATTTAAAGAAGCTATTCGCGGCACAAAAAAGATAGCACAAGATCAAATCTTGCATACTCCTGTGCGAACAAAAGTCACTCATCCTTCAAGTAAAAAAGTCCAACAAGAACAAATCGATGCTTCATTTTATTTTTCAGATGAATTTCAACCTCAATTGGAAGATGAAGGCCCAACTCGCTATTTGAAACCCGGCTCTAGCCCTTACGAACTGAAAAAATTGCGTCGAGGCGATTATGTTCCTGAACTTTTTCTTGATTTGCATGGCTTAACGCAATTAGAAGCGAAACAGGAAATTGGGGCGCTGATTGCCGCATGTAAACGCGAAAATGTCTTTTGTGCGTGCATTATGCACGGCCATGGTAAGCATATTTTAAAGCAGCAAACGCCCCTGTGGTTAGCCCAACACCCAGATATTCTTGCTTTTCATCAAGCACCTAAAGAATGGGGCGGGAATGCGTCACTACTCTTATTAATTGAAACTCAAGAACACATTAGGCGCTAGCAATTTTCAGCGTCTTCATATTACACAATACAACTTTAGCCATTTTTCATCACGACAACAGACCGTTTAAAAGCCCCTAGGGGCTAACTGGTCGCCATTACTGATTGACTGAGAGTAATTGAGCTGGGCTGAGCATCCAATCTAAATGGGCTTTATGGTGCTTCACATCCATTTCAATGCAGGCAATCGAAGAAGTGATAAACATCGGAGGTGCTTCATGAGGGCATAACTCTGAAACTAAATACCCGACAAGAGGTAGATGAGATACCACCAATACGGCATTCGCTCCCATTATTGCTAGGTCACGAATATGATCTGCCACAAATGCCGCATTCCCACCGGGTGTTAACATCTCCATTACCGTAGCTTGTTCAGGTAGGCTAAGATGTTCACGGACAGTTTGTAGTGTTTGCTCTGCTCGAAGATAAGGACTTACTAGGACATGATCAATCTCTGGATGACGTTTATTCAACCATTGAGCCATCAATACCGAATCATCTTTCCCTTTTTGAGTTAACGCTCTTGCCGCATCACTTGCAGCCTGTAGTGCGGCATCACCATGACGCATAATATAAACTTGCATAATCCACCATCTGAGTAGCCTAGCAAATAGCACTGGCTAATCTTTTTGTTAAAATAATTTATTGTCAGAGTCACCATCAGTGGGGCGAAAAGTGATTCTGCATCAAACTACCGACAAATAAAATGATTTAAGTAATTTTTTGCGTTTAATTTTGTCTGAAAAGCATGCAGCAGTGGCCTAATTACCTTATTGCTCCCGCTCCCATCGGCCCCTCTGACCTACCAATTAACTACATTAGAGGCCATCTAACTTTTTCTATTTTCAATCAATAAAAAACCCGATGATTGCTATATTAAAGCAAATACATCAGGCTTTTTGGTTACATCATCGTACCTTAAAATACACAGTTGTACGCTAAGTGGTATTTCAGGTTGTTAATTAAAGAAGCCACCGTTATGGCTGCTTGAAAGTGGCTTCACAATACTCAACTTTTGTTTGCTGGAAAAAAGGTTTCATTTGTTTGTGCCATCTGACACAAGCGTTCACAAGGGCGGAATTTATCACCGTAACGCTCAGCTAACTGATTCATCGTATCTACTGTTTTTTGAATACCTAAGTTATCCATATATCGGAATGGCCCACCAAAAAATGGCGGGAAGCCAATACCAAATACCGCGCCAATATCCCCATCTCGTGCATTTTGGATAATATTCTCATCTAAACAGCGAACAGCCTCATTGAGCATCAACATCACACAGCGTTCAGCAATATCAATTTTGCTCAAATGATTTTGTGGCTGAATACCGATTAATGAATAGATACTGCTATCTACCTGACGCTTTTTAGATTTTTTCCAGAACATCAATTTAGATGCGGGTTGATGCCCATACAAATAAAAGCCTTTCCCATTTTTCTTGCCTTTACGGTCGTCTTTATTCACTTTATCCAGAAGCTCAGGAGCCTTAAACCTATCACCAAAGCGATTGACTAAAATAGGTAAAATTTTAGTTCCGACATCAATACCGACTTCATCTAATAAGTTAAATGGCCCAACAGGGAAGCCAAAATCAACAAGCGCACTATCAATATGTTCAATTGATTCGCCACTCATTAAACATTCAGCCGCTTCACACAAATAAGGCGCTAAAATACGATTCACATAAAAGCCTGCATCATCCCCCACAACAATGGCCGTTTTACCTTGGCGTTTCGCAAAAGCCACCACCGTCGCAATGGTTTCTGCATCTGTTTGCTGATGAGGGATCACTTCAACCAGAGGCATTTTGTCAACAGGGCTAAAATAATGTAGGCCAATCACTTTTTCAGGGTGGGCTGCATTTTCAGCGATTTGATGAATAGGTAATGAAGAAGTGTTCGAGGCAAAAATCGCCTTCCCGTGGGTGACCTCTTGTACCTCTGCAACCATCTTTTGTTTTAGTGAGAGATCTTCAAAGACAGCTTCAACCACAATATCAGCATGCTCAAACCCTTGATAATTTAGCGTGCCTGATATTTTTGCCATCACTGCATTACGCTCGCGAGCAAGCATGCGCCTTTTATTAACTCTTTGCGTTAATAGATCCCAGCTATAACGCAGTGAATGGGTAATGCCTTTCTCATTAATATCTTTAATACGGACAGGAAGATCACCTTTCATTGCGGTGACAAATGCAATCCCCCCTCCCATTAAACCGCCACCTAACACACCAATCTGCTTAAATGCGAGTGGTTTTGCACTAGACCCCGTTTCATTTTTTAATGCCGTTGTCGCAAAGAATAAGCTTCTTAGTGCGGCTGACTCTGGTGTCATCACTAACTCGCCAAACGCTTTGGCTTCTGCCTCATATCCGGCTTTAGCCCCTTTTTCTACCCCTGTTTTGACAACCTGAATAATTTTCTCTGGAGCAGGATAATGGCCTTTCGTTTTGCGCATTACGGTTTGTTTGGCGCTGGAAAAGACTTTATTACGTAATAAATTACTGCTTAATAAACGATGTTGCCAATGAATAGGCGCGCGTTGGATTTTACCTTTTTTCGCCATTGCAATAGCGACATCTAACAGAATGGTTTCAGGCACGACATCATCCACTAACCCCATTTTTAGTGCCTGTTTCGCGCGTAACTGTTTACCCGTTAACATCATATCCAGTGCATTTGGTATGCCAATTAATTTTGGTAAACGTTGGGTTCCACCTGAGCCGGGAAGTAAGCCTAATTGGACTTCAGGTAGGCCTAAACGCGTTTTATCGTCATTCGAGCACACTCTGACATGGCATGCTAATGCAAGTTCTAACCCACCACCGAGACAGGCTCCATGGATTGCCGCAACAATAGGTAAAGGATAGTTTTCTAGCTTTTCGAAAAGCAGGTGCCCTTCTCGAGATAACTCACTGGCTTGCTCTTTACTTTGGCAGTTAGCAATCATGCTAATATCCGCGCCCGCGATAAAACTGTCTTTTTTCCCAGAGGTGATCACCAATCCTTTTAAACCAGGTGTCGACTGTGCTTGCTGTAAAATAGAGAGGAACTGTTGTGCAAACTCAGCCTTCAATGTGTTGACCTTTTCATTTGGTACGTCAATGAAAATGACACCCACTGTTTGGGCATGAACTTCAAGGCGAAAAGCTTCATGCACGAGGCCGGCTTGAACCCCTGTTTCTGAATGGTGCGTCATTATTCCACCTCCAAAATCATTGCAGCGCCCAACCCACCAGCAGCACATGCTGTTGTTAAACCAAACCCACCACCTCGGCGACGTAATTCATGCAGTGTTTGTGTCACCATACGCGCTCCTGTTGCTGCGAATGGATGACCATAAGCAATAGACCCACCAAGCACATTGAACTTATCCATATCTACTTCACCAATTTCTTTTGATAACCCCAATTTTTCTTGAGCAAATTGGCGACTAGAAAAGAGTTTAAGATTCGCTAGCGTCTGAGCGGCAAAAGCTTCATGCATATCGATTAATGTCAAATCTTGTAGCGTCAACCCCGCACGTTTAAGCGCTATTGGTGTCGCATAAGAAGGGCCTAACAGCATATCTTGCCAAACATCAATAGCAGAGAAAGCAAAGCTACGTATATAACCTAATGGGGTATAACCTAATGCTTTAGCACGAGATTCCGTCATCATTAGCACGGCGGCCGCTCCGTCGGTCAGTGGTGTACTATTGGCTGCCGTCACCGTACCGTGTTTACGATCAAATGCAGGTTTTAACTTTGCATAAGAAGATAAAACTGAATTTGTACGGATATTATTATCTTGAGTGAAGGCTTGTTTGAATGGCGGCATGTAAGCACTCATCACCTCTTGCTCCAAAACACCACTTTCCCAAGCTTTGGTCGCGAGCAGATGTGAGCGATGCGCAAGTTCATCTTGCTGCTCACGAGTGATATGATACGTTTTCGCCATTTGCTCCGCCGTATCCCCCATCCGTAAACCTGTCGAATATTCTGCAACGGCGGGTGCGACAGGTAACAGATCTTTTAGACGTAATTTCGACATCAATGAAAGCTTTTGCCCGAATGACTTCGCTTTACTTAATGACAAAAGCGTTGCTGCAAGTTTCTTGGAAACCCCGATAGGTAATACAGAAGATGAATCTGCACCTCCAGCAATACCAACTGAGATATGACCAGCCATCATACTCTCAGCAATATTTGCCATAGCCTGGAAACTCGTCGCACAAGCGCGAGAAACACTATAGGCATCCGTCGAGACACTCATACCTGTACCGAGCACTATCTCCCGCGCAATATTCGGGGCTTCCGGCATTTGTACCACTTGCCCAAACACCAGCTGTTCAATAAGTTGTTTTTCAATACCGCTTCGACTTAGCAGTTCTGCAACAACAGCTTTTCCCAGATCAACCGCAGCAATACCTTGATATGCTGTGGCTTGCTTGGCAAAAGGTAAACGGAGGCCGCTAATAATTGCTATCCTCTCTTTTGCTGCATAAGTGCTTTCGCCATGATGGGAAAGTTGATTCATGGTAGCTCCTGCTAAAAAGTGATAAACCGTTTTTTATGACCTCTAAACCTTTCATGCTGGTTTCTGTAGCCACAAGTGAAACCCGCACTTTAAAATAATAGGTGTAACTTATTTATATTTAACCGATTCTCGTAACCTGTTAAAAAAGTGCTTGTGGCTAACTGACCCTCGCCAAAGAGGTCTGACCTGTTTAATATTGTTAACATAAACGTTACATTCAGAAAATAGCGACATTAAGAAAATGCGAGCTTGCACACAACTTAATGAATATTAATGAAAGCAGAAAAGAGTTGAGCAGAAAATAAAGGGAATTAAATAGAAAAACACCTTCACTATAGCGCAATTAGACTATAGTGAAGGAGATAAAGAGTTAATCAGTTGTTTGATTAGCGTAAGCCTAATTGAAAAATCAGACTTTCTGCTTCACAACTAAAAGTAAAGTTTGCAGACAACTCAACACCACCTTCAACATTGGTGATGGAATGGTCGATAGCACAAGGTTCTGACTCAACAGATTTGGCCTTTTCAGTTAGCTGTTTCAACATAGATTCCGCTTCTTCATGGCTCGCGAAAACATGCTGATACGATGCAGTGCAATCTTTATTATCTAAAACTGTACCCACATCTACACAGCAGCAAGCAGCAGTTTCTTCCGCGCTACAACGGTTAATCGCATCAGTCATTTTACTCTCCAAATCAACAAACTGTTAAGTTGCTATCATAACGCTGAAAAAGAGAGAAAAACCAGTGTATATCAAGCCTATTCCCTGACTATCTGAGATAAGTTTGATCTAACCCCATAAATACTCATCAATGACAGAATTACGCCCAACGGATGTTGCCATTTTGTTAAATACATCGCAATTTTGAAAACAATTTGTATATAAACGAAAAACATGCTTGCAACATATGAGGTGGTCAGACCTATACTCTAGTAACTGGTCTGATTTGTCATAGAGGCAAGCGACCCTACAATTCTGCGCTTCTTGCGATAGAAGTCGCCTAATATACATAATAAACAAGAGGGTTTTGGTCATGAGCCAGAAAAACCTATTTACTCGATCAGCTTTAGCAATAGCAGTGGCAATAGTTTCATCTAATGCGGGCGCCGCTGGTTTTTTGCTTAATGAATATTCCACATCTGCGCTCGGACGTGCATTTTCGGGAGCCGGCGCACTCGGTGACAACGCAAGTGAAGGTAGTCGTAACCCTGCTGCAATGATGTTATTTGATCGCCCAGCCATTTCAGTCGGTGCAGTTTATATTGACCCAAGTGTTGATATTAAAGGGCGTGGAGCATCTCCTTTAGGCAGTAACTTAACCGCAAATGATATTGCACCAAGCGCTCTCGTGCCTAACGCGCATTTCATTTTCCCTATCAATGATAAGTGGGCGGTAGGTACATCAATGACCACCAACTTTGGCCTCGCAACTGACTTTAGTAAAAACTATGCAGCAGGCCCTATTGGCGGTAAAACTGACCTGAAAACAGCCAACTTAAATTTAAGTGGTGCATACCGTTTAAATGATAACTTTAGTTTTGGTTTAGGTGTCAATGCGGTTTATGCCGATGCTGAAATCACTCGCCATGCAGGTGATTTAGGTAAATTAACACCAAAACTTGGATTACCACCTATTCCTGCTAGTACAACAATGGCAAAACTGACAGGCGATGATTGGGGCTACGGCTGGAACGCAGGTATCCTCTACGAACTCAATCCAGATAACCGTTTTAGTTTAACCTATCGTTCTAAAGTTACCGTCAAGTTTAAAGATGGTAAGTACTCAAATGACCTTCCAAGTAATAACCCTTACCTTAATGGCGCTGGTATTGTCGGCACTGATGGTGAAAAAATCAAAGGTAAGCTTGACCTAAACCTTCCTGATATTTGGGAGTTCTCAGGTTACCATAAAGTTGCTCCAAAATGGGCATTGCACTACAGCGTAGCTTATACTGGCTGGAGTGAATTCAAAGATTTAACAGCATATCGTAGTAGTGATGAAAAGCAATTATTCCACAAGGCTGAAAACTTTAAAGATGCTTGGCGTTTCGCAGTAGGTACAACCTATTACTATGATGATAACTGGACATTCCGTACAGGTATCGCCTATGACGAAAGCCCTGTACCGACAAAATACCGTTCAATTTCCATCCCAGACCAAGATCGCTATTGGTTAAGTGCGGGTACAACCTATGCATTTAATGAAAATGCTTCTGTAGACTTGGGTATTTCTTATATGTACGGTAAAAAAGTCAACATATCTGAGAAGCTAGTAGAAACTAACGCACTGCCACTTCCTGCTTATGAGTTTAAATCTGAAGGGTCAGCCTGGTTGTATGGTGTGAACTTCAACTACACATTCTAATTGTGTCGATGCAAATAAATAACAGGGGATGATCCCTCTGCCAAACCGTTAGCTAACCCCATGCTTTTCTACATGGGGTTTCTTGTTTAAGGAACATAATCGTTAAAATGATTCTCCCATTATCTTCTGAACGTCATTAATGAAAACGATAACTCATTTTAATTGGCACCAATCTCTCTTTTTAGTCCTAAAAGGATAAAAAGAGTATTAACCTAGTTACTGTCTCCATCTTATATGTCGTAGCTGCAATAAACCGAAAATACGGACAAGCAGAAATAAAAACTCTCACACCAAAAATTTACCTTTTTACAAAATAATTAACTGATTTACATTCGATTTTCTTGATAATAAGTAACCATTAATTATTAAAACAGAAAAATACACTACTTTAAATCCCCCTAAAAGTGAGTTTGAGGCCGTTCAGACCTGAAGTGCTCTTGACTTTTATCCCTGTAAATCTATAAATTAAATTGTGGCTTGAATGTTATCTTAGTATTAACTAATGATTTATCGGGCTTATCACTGTAAAACTATTTCAATTTCTTCTTTCTCGATCACTTCGTTGTAAATAGTTTTGCAATTCATTTTCATAACATCACACACCCTGCATGTTCTTGTCACTACGCCTAGTACAATGTAGTCATTGTCTGGTTCGGCGTAGCGCCGCTAGCATATAGGAAAAATAAATTAACGTTTAAGCAATAATCGTAAGCTAACCGTTAATTCTAAAGAGGTTAATATGACGATATAGAGAGGAGGTATTTATGGGAACACTGTTTACGGTTGGCTTTATTGGTGTTTTAGGTGTTATTGCTCTGATTGATGCAATCACTTCTCGAGGAAAACGAGGCAATGAATAATACTCTTATCACTCTCTGATGCCATACATAGCAAAAGAGAGTGATAGCTTCCTGTCATTAATCGATAGAATCTAAATCATCTTCGATAGCTGAGGCATTTGGATTTTCCGTCGCTTTTAACTCCCCACCACTTGATAAGAAATCATTTCGCTGGAAATATGCTTCGCGCATCAACAAATAAGGATCAGACGAATTTTTCAGCAATCCATCCGAATCGAGTAGCTGGGAACGCGTTTCGATGCCTTCTAAGGCCCATTTACCTGCCGACATCCAGAATGTCAGATAGCTCAACATTGGGTAAAGATCATCAACTAAATTACCGCCCTCTTCACGTGGTGTAAAACTACCGTAACCAGGTAACACCACATAAGGACCATAACCTACATCATAGTAACCCAATGTGTTACCAAAACGTTTAGGATCTTCTTTTGCTAACTGCGGGTTAGCCATTGAAGCTACATCAATGAGTCCTCCAACACCAAAGACGGTGTTAAGGAAGAAACGGTTAAAGTGTTTAAACCCTTGGCTGACTTCACCTCGTAAAAAGCTGTTCAGCATGCTGGCTGGCTCTTCAAGGTTGACAAAGAAGTTCGTTAAACCATTTCGTGCGGGCATAGGTACATAATCGCGCCAAGCAACGGCAACCGGCCTTAAGATATAGGGATCTAACACATTGTAGTTAAAATTGAACATCGCTCGGTTAAAACCTTCAAGCGGATCTGAGCGCTCCTGAGTTTCAGGATTAATTGAGCTTGAACACCCAACAAGCAAAACCCCCGCAAGAAGAACGCCACTCATGCGAAACTTCATAATACTCTCCATTCCCTGTACCACCAGCCATGGCACTTCAATTCAAATTATAAACCAATGCGTTTATATTAAAACCAAATAAATATAATTGTTAACCAATTTGAGTGCTCAATATGACCAAGCAACCATAACGCTAAGTATACATTATTAAGTATATTGTTTTTATAAGAAAAGTGATCAAATGCACGATTGGCTAACTGTATCCGTTACAATGGAGTAATAAACAGTACAGTGTTCACGAGGCTTAGAATGGGCTTTTTAAGATAAGCGATAAACATCGGCGCTCACTGAGTTTACTTAGCATTACTCATCAAAAATGCGAATCTCGATTTACGGCTTATCCCTGCATAGGATGAGCAATTCACGCCATAATTACCCTCAATAATAACATTACGTGTTTTTATAGTTTCATTAACATATCGCGCAAAAGATCACCTAAAACTATAGTTTATTACTCTTTTATAAAAGAAATTCCACGTAACAACTTGATTCAATTAGAAGTCAGAAGTAGAATGCCGGACGTTGTAACATAATTTATGTCCCCTTAGTTAAATGGATATAACGAGCCCCTCCTAAGGGCTAGTTGTAGGTTCGATTCCTGCAGGGGACGCCACTGTAAGCCAATAAACCCGCTATCCTCCCACTAAAAACCTGCTTTACCTGTCCGTTGAGTTAAATAATACTAAACTGAATAAATATTTCTCAGGGGAATATGGGGTCTCACACACTTTTATTACCCCAATGAAACTAAACGTAATTCCAAGATAACGCCTATAAACAAACCGATGATGATGATTGATGTTTTAATGTATCGTCCACTGGCGCAAAATTTTAATAAACTCGACAAAAAGAAAAACTTCATACTATCGAGTTATATCCTGCCATTAGTTTTGTGTGTCTTGCTGCACGACAAAACTGGAACTGCTCTGGCAAATTCTGTCCGTTACCCTATAGCAGCAATGATTTTCTCTTGTACACCATTAATCGACATTGAGTATCAATGCCCTAATGTGGCTAAGTCTGTTCAGCTCTTCATGCTATCAATTATTTAGCATTACTGCGGCATTGACTGTGTTTTGTCGGCTTTACATCACCGCATAGCGTATTAGCACATTAGGCACTAACAATAGTAATCAACTTGCCTGCTAATGCCCTCTAAACCGTTTTTTATACGTCAAGCCTGTATTTTACTTTCGGCCTCCTTTCCGGTTTCATCTCGTCATGAATAAGTTAACACTGTTCCTTGTTGCTTGCGCGCGTGTAAAAGGTTTTCATCTCAAAGTCACTTATTAGCCACCATAGCTAATAGACAACATTAATCAAGCCCCCCATCAAAAAGCGATTGATTCCTCAAAGGCATGTTATTCAAGGCCCCACATTGCTTTAACTAAATCCCAGCACTGTGACATCCATTACCCGTTTAAGTTAGATTCCAAACATATTCCGAGTTAAAATAACAATTAATTTCATTTAGTGCTCAATAAATGAATGAAAATATTCTTTAATTCCATTTAATATATCAAAATGAGAAATCAAATATGGATTTGAAGGTAAGTTATATGGAAAATAATATAATTCATACACTCGTTGAATTAACAAATAGAGGTAATGACGATGTTAAAATAGCCGCAATCACCGCTCTCGGAGATTACAAGGCAACGATTGAACAGCAAACTGCTATTTCTAGGCTTATTGAGTTGTGCAAGGACCCCAATAAGGATGTGGCAATTTCAGCCATAAAAGCCTTAAGTAAGCTTGCAGAATTCTTTTAACTTATTGTAAACACTCCGTTCTAATGTAATTTAGCAAATACATCGCCTGCTGTTCGTTCTCAGCTATCATCACTAATCTTGTTCAACTGCTACATTAGGTCGTGCGGTATCTCCATGATTCTGTTTTGTCAATAACGAAGCCGACATGACCATCTCCGATATGTGAAAAAATACAATACAACCGCATTTAAGTTAAAATAAGTTTACGCCATCGCTAAGATATGAGCGAGAAGAACGAATGCCATAACGCACTATCATTACATTGGCGAAGCCTACTCATTAAGGAGCTGGTTTAGCTATCCCGACTAATCCACGAAGTTTGGGTCGATAGAAAATAAATCTAATTACAGGATAAATAGCATCCTCCATGAATGCATTCACCTGCCTAACGCAATGCTTTGCAACGTCTAAGTTTATCACTGTTTTTTCTGATAACGCATCTAAAACATTTTATGAGCTTTTGTATTATGTATAGCATTTAATAACAGCCTCACGAAAGGGATTACTGCTTAGTAAAAATTATTATTAATACGCATTTCAACAAACTCACATTACCTTTTATCACCTATTCCGCTTATCATGGCGTCCCCTGTAGGAATCGAACCTACAACTAGCCCTTAAGAAGGATTCGTTATGTCCATTTAACTAAAGGGATATAAATTACCTTACAACGTTCGGATATTTCTTACTTCTAACTCATTCTCCATTTTGTGTGGAGAGTGAAAGTAACCATCATTAATATCTGAAATTACATATCTTCTAATCTAAATAACGTATCCGTATTTTTTACTATTCATTAGCTAAGTAACATCAATACAAATCCTCTATCCCGATGGAATATATTTTTTGTCTCTGGTAGTTGTTGCACTCCCTATTAACTGTGCGACCTATCATTTTTATTTCCTTAGATAAAGAGATTTTTACTGTTATCAATGTTGAACCAACAGAGTCGATAAATCAAAAATGCTATTGTCACTCGCTATAAATGAACCACTATAGTATCGGCAATCCCAATAATCTAAAAAAAGAAAGCTTTCCATTTCATGATAAAAATCATCAAATCCAGACATGTCTCATATAAAGTGTGAATCATACAGTACATTCATTCAAAATAGGATAATTCTTGAATTAACTCTTTTACTCTATTAAAGCTAATAAACAACCACAAGTTGTCCCTTTATGAAGATAAAAATTCTCATATGATGATTTATTTATATTGAGTTTTACTTAATAATAATTTAGATTAAGTCACAAAATTTGTGATTGGTAAAGCTGGGAATTTACATTTTTAACGAATAAACCGTTGTATCATATTTAGCTTGCTGTATTTTATACTTGAAAATTCACTAACTACTGTCATTTTCATCTAAATACACATCACTATGCGTTATATCTCATTAGTTTCAGCCTAATTGTCTACGTATAGCGTTTTAAAATGTAAGTTACTTTTTATATCCCCAGCACACTGTAAATAAAACATAAATAGAGTAACCTTATGGAAAACGCAACAAAAAACCTTTTGGATATCGATATTGAAAAGGAAGATATACGTAGTCAAGTTCATCATGTTAAATTTCATGGTGACAATACTGAGTATTTCTTTATATGGATAGTGAATGTTTTATTGACGATACTCACTCTAGGTATATATTCAGCTTGGGCCACCGTCAGAACCCAACGCTACTTCTTAGGTAATACTGAGGTTAATGGCTCACGTCTTGAGTATCATGCTTCACCTGTAAGGATTCTAGTATCTAGGCTTATTATATTTTTCTTTTTTGCATTATATTTAGCCGTTAACTATCTTTTCCAACCAATAGCATATGTTATTCTGTCCCTGTTTTTCTTGATGCTACCTTACTTTATTATTCGCTCATGTCGTTTCCATGCCATTATGACAAGCTATAGAAATGTAAGATTTAATTTTCTCGGCAGTTATAAAAAAGGGTATTGGTACTTTTTTATCCTTCCATTATTACTTTTATTAGGTGCAATTGCTTTTTCATTCTTGGTAGGACAAGTCATAGGTTTAATCGCTATCTTTAGTTCAGCGAATACCAATGAACATATAAATCTGAGTAGATACTTTATCGGCACATACGCGACTTTGTTATTAATAGCGATTTCTTTATATGCCATTTTTGCAATAAGAACCAAACAATTGTATGAGTATTTCGCAAATAACTTTTACTTTGGCAAATCTGCATTTAAGCTAAAAATGAATTATCGGGCAGTGGCTAAAATTTATAGTATCGCTTTTTTAATACTGGTTCCTTTCATCATCTTAAGCGGGTTTAGCATCATCTCTATGATAAAAACCGTTATCATACACGAAAGCAACTTCAGTGAGTTAGAACCACCTGTTTTTTTGTTTTTATTCATATATTTATACTTATACGTAGGGTTTTTCTTCTCTTATAGTTACATTCATATCATGATGAGACGTGAGTTTTTCAATAAATTAGAATTCAGTAACGAGCTAAAATTTAGCTCATCCATCACCTATTTTTCTTACCTAATTTTACTGTTCTCTAATAGTCTTATTATTATATTTACGCTAGGGTTAGCTACGCCTATTGCTCAAATTCGCCATGCACGATATTTCGCCATGAACACTAAAATTACAGGCGATATGTCTCTAGAGAATGAACTCGCTCATGATGAGACTCACTCCAATTCTTTTCATGATGAAACGCTTGATTCCTTCGACTTTGGATTATCGTTGTGAACATAGTGGGTGAATATACTTATAATAAAAAGGCACTGAAACACAGTGCCTTTATTGAGTTAGATAATGATAAGCATCAAATTACTCTTCACGTTAACGATGAAGTTAAAACATATCTATACCAAGATATTCATTTATCAAAACCACTAGGAACACTACCAGACTCTATCTATTTTTCTGATGGTGGATGTTTTACCTGTGATAAAGAGCAACATTTACGTAACAAACTCGTTCTGAAAAAAGGCAAACTCCATTTTGGTGTTATTCACTTTTTAGAACGTTATAAAATGGCTAGCCTGTATTTACTAGCCTGTATTATTCCTATGGTATATCTCTTTTTCCAATTCTTTCTACCATCAATGGCATCGATTATTGCTAAAGAGACTCCTGTTCGAATTCAAATGCACCTTGGCCAAGAAACACTCGTACTCTTAGATGAAAGTGTACTTGAACCAAGTAAATTGCCATTAAAAAAGCAGCAAAAACTTAAGGCGCTATTTGAAAGAATTACACCTCAAGAATTTAATAATTATGATTTAAAACCACGGCTTATTTTTAGAGACTACCCGAAACAAGCCAACGCATTAACATTAACTGACGGTACAATCATCATTACTGATGAGTTAGTTAACTTAATTGAAGATGAAAATGAACTTGTTTCCGTTTTATTACATGAAATGGGCCATCATTATCATCATCATATAATGAATTCTTTAGTGAGTTCATCATCGTTAAAATTTGTCAGCATGTGGATACTGCGCAAATCATCAGGGATTGAAGACATATTGTTAAATTCAGGTAATCAATTAATGACATTGAGCTACTCTCGGGATATGGAATTAGAAGCTGACCAATTTGCTATTGAGTATATGTTAAAACAAGAACGCCCTTTAGAGATGATGGAATCAATATTTATCAAGCTGGCTAACATATCACCTGAAATGAAGAGTAAGCTATTAAGTACCCATCCTCTATGGAAAGAGCGCTTAAATGCGATAGATGCATCTAAACCCTATAGTCAGGATAAAAAACACTAATCACCTCGCTAACATCCCTTTTTATCAATCACTGAATAGAGAATCCCCAATAATATGGAGATTCTCTATTTGCCTTATTGGTAAAAAAATCAACATATAACTGATTATTAATGGAATATTTATACGTTCGATATAGATAGCGTTTATGAAAACAATATGCCGCGTTTTACCACTCTGTTACCACACGAGCATCGCTCTGTTTTATGTGAAATTGAGTTTTCTTCACTATCAAAAAATCAAATTTACGTTATAGTCATGATCTTTAAGTGTTATTTAACCTTTTGATTATGATGTCAATACCCATCATATATCGTCGCTAGCACAAGATATTATTAGGCAAAATTAGATGAAATACGCATCCGTGCCATTTAATCAAAACGAAAATGGTTGGTTAAATGAAACTTCACGCACTCCCCGATATCCGACCTTAAATCAAAATACCGACGCAGATTGGGTAGTTATAGGTTCCGGCTACGCGGGTTTATCTTTTGCAAGAAGACTTGCACACAACAATCCGAACCTTAAAATTATTCTCCTTGATTGCGCAACGGCAGCCGAAAGTTCATCTGCTCGAAATTCAGGATTTATTATTGGGTTACCTCATAATATTGGCAGTTCAACGGCCGAACTAAAGAAAGCCCAATTTTATCGCACGTTGCTTGAAGAAGGCATTCATCAGCTCGCGACATTAACTGAACAGTTTGCGATTGAGTGTGACTGGGAAAGTGCCGGCAAATATCATTGCCAAGTTGATAAAAAGAATGAAGGTGTTTTACAAGAGTATGTCGATAATCTCAATACAATGAGTGAACCTTATCAATTACTCGATAAGGAGATGCTCTATCACAAATTAGGTACGCATTTTTATCATAAAGGGATATACACACCAAATTCAATTCTCGTTAATCCAGCAAAATTGGTGGTAGGCTTAGCACGCTCATTACCTGAGAATGTAAAGGTGTATAATTACACTCCCGTTATGGCAATACAGCCTGGCGCCACCATACAGGTACTGACTCCTTATGGCAATATTCGTACAGCAAACATTATGTTAGCAACGAATGCACTCTCTAGAGAATTAACACCAATTAATCATAACCAAGCAGCAATGGCGACATTTGCCAGTATCACAGCCCCACTTTCTCTCGAACAACAACAACGCTTACCTGCGATGAAGAGCTGGGGCTTAACACCTGTGAATGCTATTGCTGGCGCAACGTTACGCTATACCAAAGATCAGCGTATATTGATCCGCCAGCATGTTACCCCTGCGATATGTGGGCGGATCAGTGCAGAACAAACTTATCGAGTGACACAACAGCATCAACAGCTATTCAATAAAATCTACCCGCAATTAGCCGACGTTCCGATAACAAATACTTGGTCCGGTACAATCAGCGTTACCAGAAATGGTGCTCCTATTTGGGGCAAACTCATGAAAGGCGTGTATAGCGCGGGCGGTTGTAATGGCGCTGGGATCTCAAAACAAACCATAGCAGGAACATTATTGGCAGATTATGCTTTAGGAGTTGATAACCCTTTAATTGATGCCATGCAGCAACTTGGGCAAGCGAACTATTTGCCACCATCACCGATATTGGATATTGCAATCCACGCCTCATTACTGAAAGAAAGATATATTGGGAGAACGGAAGTATAATGGCAATCGAGTGAACTCTCCCATTCTAGTTTGATCTACATTCCGCACTAACCAATGGAACCCTTTTATCGCGTCATTTATTGGACCATTGGTTTCCCATCAGTAAGAAATTTTACTGCAATTTGCTGCCTATTCATGCTAACACCATAGCCTACGTTATGTGATTGAACCTTTGCCCAATAAACCTGCTGTGAATGCTATTCAACGGTTATGATCGCCATCCATCGAATATTTTTTATTTAACTCAGACTGATTAGGATTATCATTAAATGACTTTTCACAACTTATTATTATTTAAAGGTTATTCTAACTTGCTTCATTGATCCTTCACCGCTAAATTACCCGTAATTTTACTAATATGAGTGAATGGTTTATGAGCCTCACAATCATTATCTTTTTACTTGTTTATATTGCGATGGGGTTTGGTAAGCTCCCCGGTTTTAAAGTGGATAGAACCGGTGCTGCTGTTATTGGTGCCTTAGCCATGATGGCTGTCGGTAGTATTACCCCTCCTCAAGCATGGAATGCGATCGATTATCGTACTATTGGTATGTTATTTGGGTTGATGGTGGTTTCCGCCTCTTTTGTCGTATCTGGATTTTACAGCTGGACGGCAAACCGCGTTGCCATGCTCAAAGTCAGTGCCCCTGTGTTACTCGCTGTACTCATTGCTGTAGGTGGTTTACTTTCTGCTTTATTGACCAATGATGTTGTTGTGGTGGCAATGACCCCATTATTAGTTTCTATTACATTGTCACGGGGATTAAACCCTGTCCCTTTTTTGTTAGGGTTTTGCTTTGCTGCAAATAATGGCGCTTCTGGCTCCTTGATCGGTAGCCCACAAAATATGATCGCAGCCCAAGGGCTAGATATTTCATTTGTTGGGTTACTCCAAGCTTCGGCTGTACCAGCCTTACTCTCATTACCACTGACTTGGGCTGTTTTAGTTTTTCTTTATCGGAGCCGTTGGTATCTGGCGAAAACATCCGTGGATGGAGCCGCGGCCCCCCCTACTCCATCTACTGATCCTGCAACAAAACTTGATGTATGGGAAACCAGTAAAGCGGGCATTATTACGTTAATTGTTATTATCGCTTTCGTCATCAGTGATATTCCAAGAGAGCTTATTGCATTAACTGCGGCTGGGTTTTTATTGCTAAATCGCTCAATTGCATCAAGTGATATGCTGAAATTAGTTGATGGTAATCTGTTATTACTGATTATGGGATTATTTGTCGTCAATGCTGCATTTGCATCAACGGGATTGCCTCAGCAAATGTTAAATGATTTACGGAATAACGGTGTTGAGCTAAATAACCCTATCGTACTTTTCTTGATCACTGGTGTGTTAAGTACCATTGTTGGTAATAACCCCGCAGTAATGTTACTGGTGCCTTTCTTATCATCCAGCGGTAATACCGACTCATTAGGTGCCGCCTTAGTACTTGGCTCGGGTTTTTCAAGTAATTTATTCGTCTTTGGTAGCCTTGCCGGTATCATTGTGGTCGAACAAGCTGCCGCTTATGGTGTGAAAATTTCGTTTTCGGAATTTGCCAAATCAGGAGGGATCGTCGCTTTATTATGTATGCTACTAGCAGCAGCATGGATAGTCTTGGTGCTTTAAGCAGAATGCCACTCGCGTAATAGCGAGTGGCATATAAATAATTATTTCAGATAGCTGGTTTTATTTAAAATAGTGGCATGCGCCCCAACGGGAAATAGGCTAACCGCACTAAAGGCCTGATCCTGATACCCCATGATCCCACCATCCGTCCTCATCATATCTAAATCAATCAGGATAATGCCGAGTGTTGGAATAATTTTCTCACGCCAAATAAATAAATATAGCTGCTCTGATACCTTAATATAGTGGCAGCGGTCAACATCAGCTAACCCCTTTTCGACCCCATCTAAACAATGCCACGCATAAAACTGTTCGTTAAGATAAACATGTTCATAGCGCTCTTTTGGGTTATAGGTATACATATTGCGCATACCAATTAATTCAGATGTGTAGGCCGGTAAGGAGCGTTGAGCCTCTCCTAAAGTGCCAAAATAAATCTCCACTTCGACATCTGTCAAAGGGCGATTTTGCTCTACTTTACTAAAGGCAGAAATGCGGATATCTGCTTCGTCAGGGAGTTTACCTTGCACTAATACACAGTTACCGTCTTTTTCATTGATAATTAAGGTAACACTGGCTTGCCAATCATCTGGGGAGATAAAATTGACGAAATAAACCCCTGAACGAATTGAGGTAACACGGCAATCAATTGTCACACCTTGCCATTCAATTTGTTGATCTGCTGGAAAAGAAATATCTTCTTGCCGGTCTTTTTCAGCGAATCTCAATTGAAATGTTTTACCTGTTAATTGGTTATTGGTTTCTAAAATATAGCTATCTGGAGCAAAACCATCTGACAATGCGCCAACTTGGATAAAAGCCACTTCTTCAATCATAATAGCTCCTTAAGTAAAAGCGAGTGTAGGTAAATCAACGACGCTTGCACCACCATCAATAACCAGTGCAGCACCTGTAATCATTGATGCGTCAGTAGAGCATAAGAATCGGCATGCCAATGCGACCTCTTTTGCCGTTGCAGGGCGCTGTAACGGTACATCACGGCATACATATCGATAAGCGTCATCTAATGTAAATTGATGCTGCTCCATTAAAGGCTGCATCTCTTCATCTGCCATTGGTGTTCTAACCCAGCCGGGACAAACCGCATTCGCTCTGACACCTTGATGACCATAATCACGTGCAACGGAGCGCATCAATCCTATTAAGGCGTGTTTGGCTGTCACATACCCACACGCTTCCGGACCTGCGGCCAACGATGCCAGTGAGCCGACAAATAAGACATTACCGTGACTTTGCGTTAATAGGGGTATACAACCACGAACACTCGCAAAAGCACTATCAAGATTAGCTTTCATCGCTTGATGCCACTGTTGGTCATTCATATCTTCAACACGCCCCAACCCCATTCCGCCTGCATTGCACACCAGCACATCAATAGTGCTCGTATGTTGCTTAATTTGTGGCAAAATAATTTCGTTCCATGAAGTTTCAGTTGAGACATCAGCAACGATAGCAATGGCACCTGTTTCAAGTGCAACTGCATTTAGCGGCTCTGCACGCCGTCCAACAATAAAAACTTGATCCCCTTGCTGTGTGAATAGTTGCGCACACGCCGCACCAATCCCTGTGCCACCTCCTGTAATGATGACGGATCTTGAGTTCATTCAACCCCCCTATCGCTGGAATTGTTAAAGCAACGTTAATTTATTTATTAATATAGAAATAAATAACCTTCGTTGACCATCGATCTAAGGAACGATATTCAGCAAAATACGGAGGTCGCGAATAAATTTATCGCTAAAAGGTATCAACCTGCCTCACAACAGGTTGATAAAGATAAGGGAAGCATTAAGGTAAGATAGCAAAAGAACGCACGGGAAAACCGCTCGCATTATTAGGTTTGGCAACAATATTAAAAATAACCGCCCCTCTCGTCGGTAATTTGTCCAGATTGGTCATCAATTCAATTTGATAGGTGTCCTGCTCTAGAACATAGTATTCACCTAATAATGCATTATGGCGACGAAAATCCTTAGCCGCATCG
Source organism: Providencia sp. PROV189 (assembly GCF_028480065.1). Taxonomy (NCBI): domain Bacteria; kingdom Pseudomonadati; phylum Pseudomonadota; class Gammaproteobacteria; order Enterobacterales; family Morganellaceae; genus Providencia; species Providencia sp. PROV189. The sequence goes on along the minus strand of NZ_JAMPOG010000002.1, from coordinate 58,715 downwards.
GTGTCAAAGGTTTCATGGCCTATTGCTTTGATCCCCCTTTCCTCAAATAAGAATTTCAATGCATCAATCCCCCAACCCGGTATCTGATTATTTCCCTCTGCATCTTTGTTATCCATCGCCTCCTGAGATGGCCAGCGATGACTCCAGTCAGTCCGTAGTGCAACAAAAGTATCAGGCTCTATTTTTCCGTACTCTTGTTCAAAATTGAGTACATCTTGACGTGAAAATGCAAACGTAGGGTCTTGCTTCGCTCTTTTTGATTGGTCAATCACAATTAGGGGTAAAACTAACTCTTTTAGTTCTAATTCATGTAGATAGCGTTTCCCTTCAACGAAATGGCAGGGGGCGTCAATGTGTGTGCCATATTGGCCTGGAAAAGTAAATTGTTGGGCAAAAAAACCATCTGGATAATCAAATAATGTCTTTATGCTTGCCGATTCAAACATAAAAAAATGCGGTGAATCTTTATCAAAAGGATGCGTTAAATCAACCCATGTTTTTGACTTTAATAATTTAAGTGCTGTGATTAAGTCATTTTCCATAATATTCCCCTGATGATGTGTTAATTCAATTTTTAATTTTTAGCTTGTTCAATAACTAATTAACGAAAAAAACACAATTTGTCTAGATCAGTAAAGAGAGGAATTTTCATATTAAAAATAGAAGAGAAAATCGTATCACTCAAATAAAAAACCACCTAATATAAATATTAGGTGGTCAAATGTAACATAATAAAAAATAATAAATAGACTAGGGTTTTGGATAATTAGCCCATGCTTGAGGTTCAATAAAACCATCATAAATAGACTGAGAACGAATGTAATCAGCGTATTCTTTAGATTCAAAAGCCTCTTTTAAATCTTTTGCCCATTGGGAATTCACATTGTCTTGCATAACAGTCACAATCACCCGATGCTCTAATGGTGAATTTTCTACAACCAGCCCATCGGCAATACGCTGACCAGCGCTGGCAACATAGTTGCCGTTAACAACAACAAAATCAACATCATCTAATAAACGTAACCCCTGAGCTGCATCGGTTTCACGTATATCTAAACGGTATTTAGCAGGTTCGATATCATTAACACTAAAGGTTAATGTACTGATATTCGGTTTAATTTTTATCCAACCTAACTCTTCTAAAATACGTGCGCCGCGCTCTGCATTTACGGGGTCATTGGATAAAGCAACGATCATACCGTCTTTCACTTCGTCTAATGATTTATGTTTATTCGAACGTAAGCTTTGTGGTGCACTCGGAGAATCAGTTAATGCCACCATATTAATATTATTTTTCTTATTATAAGCTTCCATATATGCACGACTCTGGTTTACCGAGGCATCGATAGAACCTTCTTCAAAGGCGGGATTTATTTGTCTATTTTGCGAAAATTGGCGTAAATTGACTTTATAACCCTTCTTTTCCAAGATGGGTACAATCCCTTTCTCAACTTGGTCGATATAATTACCAACCCCAAAACCTATAGTGATCTCTTTTTTATTCGGATTATCCTTTTCACTATTATCATTACATGCAGCTAATGCAATAACAGCGGTAGCAATAAGCGATAAGTATTTTATTTTTTGTTTCAACATGATGTTACGACCCTGTGTAAATAATGTGGCCAGTATAATCATATTTTTTACATCTTATTTAGATCATCTCGTTATAACTTAATACAAAAAGAATATATAACCTATTTTATATGCCTTTTAGGTATATGAATATAATAATTTGTTCGTTCGAATAACGATTCGCTTGATATGTAATGAAGGAGATAAAAAACGTTAAAAAAAAGTGAGTTATGAAATGCCGATTTTAAATTATGATTTAATTGATGCGCTAATCAATATAACACCAGAGTCTACCTTAGCAGATGCAAGGAAAGAACGTTCAAACGCGACAGAAAATACGCAAGCTGCTTTTGAAGCGATTTTTTCCGCACCGTCACCCCAATTAACCGGAGAAATTAAGTTTTTATTTGCGCGAATTATCGCTGAACAGACAGGTAGCCATGTGCTAGCCGATTTTTACAATCAATTATTAGGGCAGCGCTCACCTAACTTGAATACGCCAGCGCTTCAAGCCGCTGAACACTATTTACGCATATTGGTGAGCCAGCCAAAACAAACTCATTACTCCCTCATTCATGCCCTTATTGAACAAGGGTGGCACGAAGCGGATATTATCCTACTTGCGCAATTAATAACTTTTGTCACCTATCAAGCCCGTTTAATTGAAGGGTTAAGATTATTGCAAGGTAACAGTACTATCACCAAATCTGCTGAGCCAGTTACTGCTGGACAATGGAATAGCAACTCACACACTCATCAAGGCCAACCCGCTCCGACCGCCTTCACTCAAGATCAACTTGGATGGGAATCATGGCTACGAGCGAGAGATCCACAGACGCTAGAAGCAGATGAAGCTCAGGTGATGAAAAAATTCGGCCAACTTAATTCTGAATATTTTTTGCTGCTCGCCCATCAAAGTCACATTCTAACACTACGTACGCTTATCGATCGTGGCGTCTTTTATACCCTCGGCGGCTTACCTCGTTGGGAACGTGAATTTGCTGCTGCGGCGGTTAGCAAGGTGAACGGCTGCATCTATTGTGCTTCGGTACATGCTCGTAAAGCCAGCCAATATGCCAAAGAGCGTAAAGCGGATGTTGAGAAGCTTATCGCAACGCCAGTAGGCGCGATTTTAGCTGAGGGTTTTGATGACCGTTTAACGGCGATTACGGATTTCACGACAGCGCTATCAACGACACCAATACGAGCCACGCATCAACAGGTTGAGACACTACGTCAACTAGGGCTAAGTGAGCTAGAGCTACTTGATTTGATCCAATCAACCGCCTTTTTCTCTTGGGCTAATCGACTGATGCTCTCACTCGGTGAACCATTTGAACTTAAACAGGACAAGGAGTGATCTCGTGACACAGCTAAAAGGGTTAAATGCTTTGGAAGAGCAAATCACTCAAGACCTACAAAACCTTAATCTGCCATTAAACCGCTGGTCATTATCGCCAAACCAGTCTGATGACCATCAATTAGATGTTGCAATTATCGGTGCGGGCATGTCAGGGGTCACGGTAGCCTTTGCCCTTAAATTACAAGGGATTGATGCAATAGTTTTTGATCAAGCCCCAGAAGGTCAAGAAGGCCCATGGCAAACGCCGGCCTTGATGGAAACATTGCGTTCACCAAAACAGGTGGTTGGCCCTGCACTCGCGTCACCCTCTTTAACTTTTCAAGCTTGGTTTAAAGCTCAGTTTGGTGACGATGAGTGGGAAGCACTCGATAAAATTCCTCGTTTACAATGGGGGGAATATCTACAATGGTTTAAAACCATGACGTCGCCAGTGGTTTTCAATCAATATCAATTAACTGATATTCAAGTCAACCCACAAGGTTGCCTACTCACATTTGCAACACCTAACGGTAAACAGCAATATCAAGCACAGCATGTGATCCTTGCGACAGGTATGGAATCCTTTAGCGAACCTAATATTCCAAGCTTTATGGCGGAGATCCCTTCTGCTTACTGGGAGCACTCTTACGCCGGTAGTGATTACAGCCGGTTTAAAGGGTTAGATATTGCGGTCGTAGGATACAGTGCCGGTGCTATGGATAGCTCGGCAACAGCACTTGAACAGGGTGCGCGCTCTGTTGAATTATTGATCCGAGCGAAAGATATGCCAAGGGTGAATCGCGGAAAAGTCGCAGGCAACCCCGGCTTTACTCAAGCTTATCACCAGCTTACTGATGCACAAAAATGGCATTACAGTGATTATGTTGCTAAAGCAAAAACGCCGGCCCCGCATGGCAGCACGCTGAGAGTCTCTCGGCATGAAAATGCTTATTTTAACTTTAATACACAGGTCAAAAAGATAGACGTCAATGGCAAGAAACTGCATATCGCCACAACCACAGGGGAATATGTGGTCGATTATCTGATCTTAGCGACCGGATATCGTATTAATTGGCAGCGCCACAGTGCATTTAATCACATCGCACCTTTTATTCGTAAATGGGGTGATGTGTATACCCCTTCTAAAGCTGAACAAAATAGTGAGTTTGCCTCCTATCCCTATTTAGGCCATCACTTTGAATTTCTCCCTAAAACCGATTGTGAGTTACCTAAGCTCAGTAATATTTACTGCTTTAACTTAGCTGCATCCTTAAGTATGGGGCCACTTATTGGTTTGATCCCTAATACCAATACAGGCGCGCAGAAACTGGCTGAACATATCGCTGCTCAGTTGTACCTCGCTCATCATGAGCAACATTTAGAGCAGGTAAAAAATAGCACTGAAGCGGAGCTACTAGGTGATGAATGGCAACCTGCTCTCCCCTATAGCCAGCGAACACCACAAACGAGTAATGTGGAGTGATTGATGATTACATTTAAAAATATTCAGAAGGTCTATGAAAAAGAAGGCCATTCACTCACTGCCTTACAGGATGTGAATTTGCAGATTCATGAAGGTGATATTTTTGGGTTTATTGGCTATAGCGGTGCAGGAAAAAGCTCCTTGATCCGTCTCGTCAACCAACTTGAAAAACCCTCGTCAGGTGAAGTGATCATTAATGGGAAAAATATTGCTCACCATAGTGCAACTGAAATTCGAGCCCATAAAAAAAGCATCGGCATGATCTTCCAGCACTTCAATTTGTTAGAAACGAAGACCGTTGCACAGAATATCGCCATGCCGTTATTGCTATCAGGGGTCGACAAAAAAGAAATTCAGCGACGCGTGGATGATATTTTAGCCTATGTAGAGCTGAGTGATAAAAAACACCAATATCCTGGGCAACTATCAGGCGGACAAAAACAGCGTGTTGGTATTGCTCGAGCATTAATCAATAACCCGAAAATTTTATTGTGTGATGAAGCCACTTCTGCACTTGACCCACAAACGACACAATCTATTTTGTCATTATTAAAAAAAATTAATCGTGAACAAAATATCACCATTTTGTTGGTAACTCATGAAATGGAGGTGATTGAGCAGATATGTAATCGTGTCGCGGTAATGGAAGCGGGTCGAGTTGTCGAAGAAGGCACTGTTTTAGAGATTTTCTCAGAGCCACAACATCCGACGACAAAAAAGTTTGTCCGTACCGTACTTAACGAAGAAATCCCTGAACGTGTCTTGCACAATTTAGAGCATCAAAGCAATGTTTACCGCTTAGAGTTTTTAGGTGCTTCCGCACAGCAACCCGTTGTGAATGAACTGATCTTACAGGATAAAGTTAAAATCAATATTTTGTTTGCCAATATGAAAGAGATAAGTGGTGTCGTGTTAGGCAGTATGTTTGTCCAGATCGTCGGCCATGATGAAGATATCGACCAAGGGATCGCATTTTTACGTCAGCGCGGTGTTGCTGTCAATAAGGGGGTACTATGACACAATGGCTTGATACCGCATTAACGAGTAAACAATTTTTACTCGCGATGTCTGAAACCTTCACTATGGTTTCAATTGCACTGGTTATCGGTTCCCTATTGGGGATTTTACTGGGGATTGCACTCGTTGTGACGCGCCCTGATGGGATTTGGGAAAATAAATGGGTTTATCGCATTATTAACCCAATAATCAATACGGTCCGTTCATTGCCTTTTATTATTCTACTCGTTGCAATGATCCCTCTAACACGTTTTATGGTTGGCACCTCTATCGGCACTACGGCTGCCATTGTGCCCTTAGTTATCTATATTGCACCTTATACGGCTCGTTTAATTGAAAACTCATTATTAAGTGTGCATTCGGGGATCATTGAAGCCGCAGATTCAATGGGGGCGACCAATTGGCAAATTGTTTGGCACTTTATCTTACCTGAGGCTAAATCATCGCTAATCTTAAGCTTAACCGCAGCCAGTATCACTTTAGTGGGAGCGACAGCCATGGCTGGAGCGGTCGGTGGTGGCGGTGTCGGTGACCTAGCACTCAACTACGGTTACCAACGTTTCGACAACGTTGCTATGGCAATCACCGTCGTTACATTAGTCATTATTGTTCAAGGAATACAAATGATTGGTGATTATCTTGCTAAGAAAGCAAGATTCCACTAATTCTAGATGACCGATATATCAGATTATATCGGTCAATCTACTCTTTTCCGTCCAATGCATCATTTTATTGATAATCTCCGCATCTTTTTCGCCTGTTTTCCTCTAAATAATTATTTTTCTAATTTATAGCTTATTGATTAGCGTGAAAATTACACAAAACGCCAACCTTTACTAACTTTAAAGTTAAATCCCACAAAAAAATATAAATGAAACCGCTGGTTCCACCAAACAATGCATTCAAAAGCTTATAAAAATAGCATAAGCATGTCATAACAATTTAAAAAAATGCAGTTAATCGTCAATTTATTTGTTGTTATCTGTTGTATAATCATAATGATATGTCAATGGAAATGTTTTTAAGTCGTTTTAAACAAAAACATTATCAATGCCATGTTAATCTGAGTTTTTTCTTCTTATTGCTGATTACTTTATACGCAACACTACTGCATCATCAGCGTTTTATTAACCTCTAACCTAAATCTGATTATGCCAACAATAGAACAACTGATATTACTGACATCCATACTGATTTTACTGGGTATTTTTTCTAGCAAACTTTCTGCTCGGCTAGGCTTGCCTATGCTTGTTATGTTCCTGTTTATAGGAATGTTAGCGGGTGAAGATGGCATAGGCCAAATCGCGTTTAACAACGTGAATGTTTCCTATGCTGTAGGTTCACTCGCATTAGCCTTGATTTTGTTCGACGGTGGCCTACAAACATCAGTTAAATCGATTCGACTTGTTTGGAAGCCTGCATTTACCTTGGCCACCTTTGGGGTGTTAATTACCGCGGGCATCACCGGACTCGCCGCGGCTTATATTCTTGGCATCCCCTTGCTTGAAGGGCTGTTGCTTGGCGCCATTGTCGGCTCAACAGATGCGGCGGCGGTATTCTCCCTATTGCGTAACGCGGGTATCTACCTTAATGAACGTTTACAATCAACGTTAGAAATTGAAAGTGCTACCAACGACCCAATGGCAATTTTCTTAACCGTGGGCTTACTGCAACTCCTCATGAATCAAAGCGCTTCTGGTAGCGAATTATTATTACTGTTCGTTAGCCAAATGGGGATCGGTACACTTGTCGGCCTAAGTGTTGGTTGGATTTCAATCAAGATCATTAATAAAATTAAGTTACTGGCAACAGGGTTATACCCAGTATTAGTGGCGGCGTGTGGTCTATTATCATTCGGTCTAGCCAGTAACTTGCAAGGTAGTGGCTTTTTATCTATCTTCGTTACAGGCGTTGTGATTGGTAATGCTCGCTTTGTTTTCCAACGTAATACCTTTTTATTCCATGATGGGCTGGCTTGGCTCAGCCAAATCATCATGTTCGTTATGTTAGGCTTGCTAGTTAACCCAAGCTCTTTATTAGAGGTCTGGTTTGAAGGGTTGGTGATCGCACTGGTACTCACCTTTATCGCTCGCCCCATCGCTGTCGTGCCTGTATTAAAATTCTTTAAATTCAGTCGTGAAGAAATCACTCTGGTTTCTTGGGTTGGTCTGCGTGGCTCTGTTCCTATTATCTTAGCGATCTTCCCTTTTATTTATGGTCTACCAGGCGCTAACTTAATTTTTGATGTGGTTTTCTTCGTGGTATTAATCTCAGCGACGTTACAAGGCTCTACCCTACCTTATGTCGCACGCAAACTTAATTTAATGCAGCCACCACCATTACTGCCCGCTGCGACTTTGGACATTACCGCTGTCGATCAAATTGATGCTGACCTAGTAGAGTATACGTTGGGTGAGGACTGTTCTGCTGTCGGCCGCCGTCTATCTCAATTGGCACTACCTGACCAAACTGTCATCGCAATGATCACTCGTGGTAAAAGCGTGCTCCCCCCTCGTGGTTCAACAAGACTAATTGCCGATGACCATTTGTTTGTCGTCTTGAAACCAGAAAATCGTTTATTCCTCGAACGGCTGTTCTCTGAACAAGTCTCTCCTGATTTAACCCCGATAGAATTACCCACTTCTGGGCTCAGTCTAAAGGGCACAACAAGGCTAGATGAGATTTATGAGTCTTATGGCATTTTAATCGATAATGAGAATAACCAAACACTGGACCAATTTATTTATAGCATTTCAGCAAATGAGCCAGTACAAGACACCGTCATTAGCTTAGCGACATTACAGATAAGAATTAGTGAGATGATCGGCTCTCGAATTGTGACGGCAGTATTAGAGCCCCTTCCACAAGAAGATAATTAGTTCAACGGCAAACATCAGTTAATTCGATTTACAATGAAATTAACTGATGTTTATATCTGCCAGCCTCTTTTATTGTCTGGATGTGCGATTTTATCTGGGTGTATTGTTGATAGCTTTATCTTCTTTAGACTATTTGATGAGTTGTTATTTTTACTCATATAATTTTCTAGATTCTTAGCTACAAAAAATAAAAGCCCGTAAACGGGTTTTTATTTCGCAAAGTATAAATAAAGATAGCTACAATAAATTATCAGTATACTCAATAGAGAGAATTCTCAATTGTTATTAGCATATTAATGTTCTTAATTGAAACAATTAAGTTTTAATTGCTTAATTAAGTTCCACTTTGGAACATAATAACTGATGATTAAATGAGTGAATAAATAGAGTCATCAAACCCTTTAGATTCTTTGTCCTCATTAGCATGAGTATCATCTTGCAGGATTTCACTGAAGAATTCGCCCATATTTACATCTAATACTTTTAGTACTCTAACTAGACAATCAATATCTATACGATTTACCCCACGTTCATAACGAAATAGTTGTTGCTCACTGATATCAATCTCTTTAGCTAACTGAAAAACGGTATAGCCTTGAGATTTTCTTAACGATTTAATTTTTTGTCCAACTGCACAAGCGACAGGATATTTTGTATTCATAAACATTCTCGCTTCAACTTATATTATTAATGAAATAAAAAATCAGCAGGTGATTCTCTGTGTTTTTCTATTGTTATCTTTATTTATGATATAGCCATTTGGGTGTATTAACGACGATTCAGCATATATCTTGAGAGGGATGATATACTAGCCATATAATTAGTTTCAACTAATCCAAAAATGACATTGCAAATGTGTAACTAAATATTATCAGAATCACAAAAAGCCCACCACCTAAGTATTATTCTTTAATTTCAATAAGTTAATCTGTTTAACAATTAATAGTTGTTGTTCTATGCAGACATAGTCTAACAGGTAGCGGTAGAATTATAATCTAAATTAACCTCATTTAACCGATAAAAAATCTAAAAACAAAAGAAATAAACAGAATAATTTAATACTGTAACACTATTAATGATTTTTCAAATCAATATTCATTTTATGAATACGCATAATAGGATAATTACAGCAATACTGTAAAACAAAGTAAAAAATGGAAATTTTTCCCATATTATCATTTTGATAACTTAAATATCAATAACTTATAACAATAGTCCTTTTGTTACAATCGGCAGAAAATACTTAATTTTTAAAACAGCACAAAAAAACAGACTACAGCTATCATAGCTAACATAACAAAACATTAACGTTAAGTATCTTTTTGCTTTGCTATACATGAAGCATATCACAAAAAACAAAAAATTAAATTCCCACAAATAAACAGGTTTTTATCTCGTCACAACACTCTAAAAGTGATATTTTTCTTATAGATTTTTTACATATATTAAACATGGGGAGTTTATGTCTACAAAATTTTTATCGGCAGATTTTTATCATGTTAAGCTCGACTGATACTCCTACAATTTTTTTGTTTTTAGCATCTGATATAGACAAATGAAATCTAATCCTCAACAAAAAGAACATCTACAGCATTATAAGAGTAACAATGTAGATTTTATCTAACCATTATTCCTAGCCCAATAAGAAGAGTATTTCTAGCAATAATCATTCGAAATTTATTTCCTTTTTTGATCCTACCTTCCTTATAACTCATATACAGCGTAGATATAGCGACAAATAAATACCATGCAAAATCATCTTTTAATGACAATCATTTATTGATAAGTTTTTATTGATGATCATTTTTGAACCAAACATTTTTATTAATACATATTTTAGGTGGTTTATTAATTACCTGATTAGTGACTAATAGCAACTTAATGAATATTTTTCGATATTGTAAATATTAAAACTAATTATCATTAATATTTTCATTAAATAAAATAACGGTAAGTGATAATAAAGCAAAGATAATGCGCTCGAGTTAATAAGAGATTATTTCCATCAATTAGCACATTGGGTAATATTTAATATCTAAATTTAGGTTTAGACGTTGCTTTCAGCGAGTTTAATGACTGCGTTCAATTTGCACTCAACGCGTTTACAAGTTTTTTTATTATTATGCCCAGCTAACAGTCAATTAAGACTAAAATGCTGAGATATGCGCATTTAGCTCACTCTACAGTGGGAAATTTAATGGAGCTATCCGAGAAATGAATTTCTGTTATTTTATCCAGCACGCTGCACGCTAGAGCAAAATTGAATAAAAATGAGAGGTTGAAGTGATATTATCTATGTGAGTGGTTATTTATCAATTTTACAAGCTAGCAAATCATTAAGCTCGGTGTATTGGCTAAATCTCTGTTTGCTAGCTTCGCAGACATGACAAAAAACGCTATCGATAAGCAGGGTTCAATGATCGCAAAGCGGTTACAGTGGGTTTGATTAGAATTTTAATGCGGTTTTTCATTGATACTTAAATAAACATCATGAAAATAAGGTGGTTATTGTTGATTTAGGGGATTTGATTAGATGGTGGGTCGTGCAGGATTCGAACCTGCGACCAATTGATTAAAAGTCAACTGCTCTACCGACTGAGCTAACGACCCATCTGGTATGACTGATTTTAATATTAAGATGGTGGGTCGTGCAGGATTCGAACCTGCGACCAATTGATTAAAAGTCAACTGCTCTACCGACTGAGCTAACGACCCATCTATTAATTTTTATAACCAGTATTTATGAAAATGCGAGTAACTAATGAAGTGGTGGGCGATACCGGGCTCGAACCAGTGACCTCCTCCTTGTAAGGGAGATGCTCTACCAACTGAGCTAATCGCCCACTTCATGACAAGTTTCACATATTTGTAAATAAATGGTGGGCGATACCGGGCTCGAACCAGTGACCTCCTCCTTGTAAGGGAGATGCTCTACCAACTGAGCTAATCGCCCATTTATTTACTTCACTTACTTGTTTTATCGTCGACAGTGGTGGGCGATACCGGGCTCGAACCAGTGACCTCCTCCTTGTAAGGGAGATGCTCTACCAACTGAGCTAATCGCCCTGCCGTCGATGGAGGTGCATTATAGGGATCCCTCGTTCTGAGTCAACGGTTTTTGAATAGATTTTTTCTGTTCGTTGTAAAAATAAGCAAGATGTTCCAATATTCACCAGAAAAGAACCTTATTTAACCAATAATTAAGCTTTTGTATCACCCAACCAATACAATATTAGAACAAAAATATTTTTATGCTGAGAAATTGCCTATCCTTTTTCTTTTTTTACGGATTTTATTTGCATCAACATCGATAACTTGATTGAGGTATCACTTTAGAGTGATAGAATAGAACAACATTTTAGACATGCTGACGTGTTTCTCTGGTGACCGATAGCGAGAAGAAATCTTTCGCTCACACATCAATGATAGGCTGTTTATATTTAACGCCTCCCTATTATTTAGAGAACGTTGGCATGTTAGAAACCACGTATCGCAATTAAGGCAATCTCGATGAGTAAAATTAAAACCCGTTTTGCACCTAGTCCAACAGGGTATTTACATGTTGGTGGAGCGCGTACTGCGCTTTATTCCTGGTTATTCAGCCGCCATAATCAAGGCGAATTTGTTCTGCGTATCGAAGATACGGACTTAGAACGCTCAACTCAGGAAGCTATCGATGCCATTATGGATGGTATGAACTGGTTAAATTTGAATTGGGATGAAGGCCCTTATTATCAAACGAAACGCTTTGACCGTTATAACGATGTTATTGACCAAATGCTTGAAGCAGGTACCGCTTATCGTTGCTACTGCTCAAAAGAGCGCTTAGAAGCGCTGCGTGATCAACAGATGGCATCAGGTGAAAAGCCTCGCTATGATGGCTGCTGCCGTGATCACGCCCATAACCATACGCCTGACGAGCCGCATGTTGTTCGTTTCCGTAATCCACAAGAAGGCTCAGTTATTTTTGATGATAAAATCCGTGGCCCGATTGAGTTTAGTAATCAAGAGTTAGATGACCTCATTATTCGCCGCACCGATGGCTCACCAACTTATAACTTCTGTGTGGTTATTGATGACTGGGATATGGAAATTACTCACGTTATCCGCGGTGAAGATCATATCAACAATACCCCACGCCAAATTAATATCTTAAAAGCGCTAGGAGCACCTGTTCCTGAATATGCACACGTTTCAATGATTTTAGGCGATGACGGTAAAAAACTCTCCAAGCGTCACGGTGCTGTAAGCGTTATGCAATATCGCGACGAAGGGTATTTACCAGAAGCACTACTCAACTATTTAGTTCGTTTGGGCTGGTCACATGGCGACCAAGAGATTTTTTCTCGTGAAGAAATGATTGAATACTTTAGCTTAGATGCAATTAGCAAATCAGCGAGCGCATTCAATACCGATAAGTTGCTTTGGTTAAACCACCATTATATTAATCAATTGCCACCAGAAGAAGTTGCCGTTCACCTTGCATGGCATATTGAGCAACAAAACATCAACACTGAAAATGGCCCGCAATTAGCTGAGTTAGTTAAATTGCTCGGTGAACGCTGCAAAACATTGAAAGAGATCGCTGAATCCTGCCGCTACTTCTATGAAGAGTTTGATGAGTTCGATGCAGATGCCGCGAAAAAACACTTGCGCCCTGTTGCACGTCAACCATTAGAAACGGTGAAACAAAAACTGTCAGCAATTACCGATTGGACAGCAGAAAACGTTCATCAAGCTATCGAGCAAACGGCCGCTGAATTAGACGTTGGTATGGGTAAGGTCGGCATGCCATTACGTGTCGCTGTAACTGGTGCGGGTCAATCCCCTGCGTTAGATGTTACCGTTCATGCGATTGGTCAAACACGTGCTATTGCACGCATTGATAAAGCGTTGTCGTTTATCGCCGAACGTGAAGCCTCAGCCCAGTAATTGATTTAATTAAGCCCCTATGATGGTTAGCATCATAGGGGTTCACACCTTATCAACCTTATAAGTACTCCTCTAATCTCTATACACTCCCTTATTCATTGACGAAATGCTCTATAATTCAGCAATTAAACTTAAAACCACATTATTTGATTGACACCCTGACATTGCTTGAATATTATGCCCTCCGTCCAAAAGATTTTGTTTGGGGCTATAGCTCAGCTGGGAGAGCGCTTGCATGGCATGCAAGAGGTCAGCGGTTCGATCCCGCTTAGCTCCACCATCTAATTCCCTGTTAGGTGGTATCAAAATCATTTTGTTGGGGCTATAGCTCAGCTGGGAGAGCGCTTGCATGGCATGCAAGAGGTCAGCGGTTCGATCCCGCTTAGCTCCACCACCTTATATCCTGTCAATAGTTAGTCAGCCTATTTCTGTTTTATCCCAATATAATAGATTGGTTCGGGATGTCATCCGGTTTTACTTCAGAAAAATAGCCGCTATTGAGATATAACACTTCCTCATACTATGGCTGTTTTTGATGCACTTCTTGTAAGAAGAAGTGGTTGCGGCTAGTCATGAATATCTATCACCACCGCATCCCTATTGTGCCGTATATCCCCCATCGACGGGTATAAATGCCCCTGTAATAAAACTGCTATCATCAGAAAGTAAAAATGCGACTGTTTTTGCGATCTCTTCACGCGTTGCCATGCGCCCCATTGGGTGAGTCGATGCCATCCATTCTTGAGTTTCTGTTGGTAAATTCATTATATTTGGCGTTGCGACATAACCAGGACCGATAGCATTAATCCTCACCCCTTTTTGAGCATACTCTAGTGCCGTTGCACGAGTTAGACCTAAAACAGCATGTTTTGCCGCTGTATAAGGTGAAATACCCGCAATACCAGTCACGCCATTACATGCAGATAAGTTCACGACGGCTCCGCCTCCCGCCCTGACGATTGCAGGTAATCCGTATTTTAATCCATAAAAAGTTCCACTCACATCAGTTGCGATAACGGCATCCCAATCCGCTAGTGGATAATCCTCAATAGTAACGCCATGAGGTCCTGTGATCCCTGCATTATTAACCAAATAGTGTAACGCCCCACACTGCTGCTCAATTTGTGTAATTGCTGCTTTAAATTGCTCGTGACTTGTCACATCCATCACTAAAGGAATAACACGTTCGCCACTTTGGTCTATCTTATTGGCTGCTGTTTGTAATGATATTTCGTTGCGTCCTGTTATAAACACCGTCGCACCACATTGGTATAAATGTAGTGCAATTTCTTCACCAACTCCTGTTGATGCGCCTGTCACTAAAGCGACTTTTTCTTGTAAATTTTGCATACTCCCTCTCAATATGATTAACTAAAGTTAATTAACCACACTGTATATGATTAACTAAAGTTAATTAACCACACTGTATATGATTAACTTTAGTTAATCAATAGTCGATTTTATCGGATTGATAAGGCTATACTGTGTCAATAATCACTAACATGATGAAATAACATGGCAAATCAACTCGAAGATGCACTATCACTTTTGCAATGTACCTTGGTTGCGAGGCGTTTAAGCTTTACACCTGAACAGGTCACTTGGGGGCAATATGATGTATTAGAAATACTTCGGCTCAAAGGGGATCAAACACCAGGGCAATTAAGCCAACTGTTAGGCATATCTCGGCAGAATTTATCCAAGTTTCTTCGAACACTAAAAGCACTTGGGTTCGTGAGCCAATACCAATCTGAACAAGATAAGCGAGAATTAATCACTCACTTAACCGATGAAGGTCGGGATTTTTTACAACGTGCAGCAACAGGCCGAAAAGAAAATGCCGCTAAAGTCAGTAGTGCTTTAACAGCGAATGAACAAGCTTTGTTTATCCAGCTTTCACAGAAAGTCACTGCGGCTTTAGGCCATGACTGACCCAATACAACTAAACTCGTTTTAAAGGCTTTACAAGGCCATCTAGCCCCTCTATTTTTAAGCCTAATGCCATTTCCATCAGTTGCCCTAATCGCCCCTGTGGAAATGCCCCTTTTTTGTAAAACCATAGCAGGTATTCTTCAGGAAGATCGATCAATACACGACCTTGATATTTTCCAAATGGCATCCGCGTGTTTGCCATATCAATGAGATCTTGTTTTTCCATTTTTTCCTCCTAAAAGCAAAAACGGCATTCATAATGAACGCCGTTTTACACTTTACCACGCTTTTATGTTTTACAGAATTAAGCCAACAACAGCCGCTGATAGGAAGCTAACTAATGTTGAACCAAACAGCAGTTTCAAGCCAAAACGTGCAACCGTGTTACCCTGTTTCTCATTTAAGCCTTTGATTGCCCCTGCCACAATACCGATTGAGGAGAAGTTAGCAAAAGAGACTAAAAATACCGATAAAATACCGACTGAACGTGTTGATAACGTTGCTGCAACCTCTTTTAGGTCGCCCATTGCGACGAACTCGTTAGTGACCATTTTTACCGCCATGATCCCACCGACTTGCAATGCTTCTTCAGCAGGGATACCTAATATCCAAGCAAATGGGTAGAACACGTAGCCCAGCATGGTTTGGAACTTGATATCAAAAATCGCCATACAGATACCATTTACCATGGCAATCAAAGCGATAAAACCGATTAACATGGCTGATACGATAATCGCAACTTTAAAGCCGGCAAGGATATATTCACCCAACATTTCAAAGAAGCTTTGACCTTCATGAATATTGGTCATCTGTAACTCTTCTTCGGCTTCAGGTGGGTATGGGTTGATTAAGGAAAGGATCACGAAAGTACCAAACATGTTAAGTACCAATGCTGCAACCACAAAGCGCGGTTCTAGCATGGACATATATGCACCAACTATCGACATAGAAACCGTCGACATTGCCGTTGCAGCCATGGTGTACATTCTACGTTCAGACATTTTGCCTAGCTGATCTTTATAGGCAATAAAGTTTTCAGATTGGCCTAATAGCAGTGAGCTAACCGCGTTAAAAGACTCTAGCTTGCCCATACCATTGACTTTAGATAGAACCGTACCGATCACACGGATCACAAGAGGCAGCACCTTAATATGCTGTAAGATACCGATCAGTGCGGAAATAAAGATGATTGGGCAGAGGACTTGCAAGAAGAAAAACGCTAGATTGCCTTCGATCATGCCACCAAAAACGAACTTGGTCCCTTCGGCTGCATAACCTAATAAATGGGTGAAAACACTTGCAACGCCTAGTACGAATGAAGAACCAACATTAGAATTCAAGAAGAAGTATGCTAATGCGATTTGAATAACCAGTAGTTGAAAAACATAGCGTAGTCGTATCGCCTTACGGTTACTACTGGCTAAGACTGCAAGAGCACCAATTACAACAAGGGATAGAACAAAATGCAGGATCGAGGTCATATGCGACTCCATACAAATTTAATAAAGCGGTTTATGTATCTATTCTATGTAATAGCCGACATTTAAATGAGACGGGAATCACATTAGTATGAAAACGACCCCAGTGTATTTTGCAAAAAATATATACCGATCACATTATTACAGTAAATTCTAATTCTTAGGTGGTAGATTGATACAGATCATATCATTACCCATTTTCTGGGTAATGATACTTCAAACTCTCGTTAATTATTAGGCTTCTAATAAGCGAATTAGCTCATTTTCGTCAATGACAGGTATACCTAGCTCATTTGCTTTTGCCAGTTTTGAACCTGCCGCCTCACCTGCAATGACTAAATGCGTCTTCTTAGAGACACTGCCAGAGACTTTAGCACCGAGTGCCACTAATTTATCTTTTGCTTCATCCCGTGTCAGTTGGCTCAAAGAGCCCGTCAATACCACGGTTTTCCCTGCAAATGGACTATCTATCGTACTCACATCTACCGCAACAGCTTCTGGCCAATGAATATTCGCCTTATCTATTAACGCTTGAATGACAGTTTGATTATGCTCCTCACGGAAAAAGTTAACGACATGCTTAGCCACCACATGACCAACATCTTGTACCGTTTTGAGTGACTCCTCATCTGCCGCCATTAGGGCTTCAAGGGTGCCATAATGCGCCGCTAAATTTGCCGCGGTAGCCTCACCGACCTCACGAATGCCTAACGCATAAATAAAACGAGCGAGAGTCGTTGATTTCGATTTATTTAGGGCTTCCACTAAATTTTGTGCCGACTTTGGCCCCATGCGATCTAAACCCGTCAATATCCCTGCACTTAATTGGTACAGATCAGCCGGATTTTTCACATATTCTTTTTCAACTAATTGGTCGATGATCTTATCGCCCATGCCATCCACATCCATCGCACGGCGTGAGACAAAATGTTTCAGTGCTTCTTTACGTTGTGCACCACAAATCAACCCACCAGTACAACGCGTAACGGCCTCACCTTCGACACGTTCCACATCAGAGCCACAGACTGGGCAGTGAGTTGGGAAAACAATTTCTCGGCTATCGGCTGGGCGTTCAGACTCAACAACACTCACAATTTGAGGTATCACATCGCCCGCACGACGGATCACGACAGTATCACCGATATGAACCCCTAAGCGCTCAATTTCATCAGCGTTATGTAGCGTCGCATTACTGACTGTCACGCCGGCAACTTGAACTGGTTCCAAACGTGCAACAGGCGTAATTGCTCCGGTACGTCCAACTTGGAATTCAACATCTTTTAGCAATGTCATCTGCTCTTGAGCCGGGAACTTAAACGCCGTTGCCCAACGAGGTGCCCGAGACACAAAGCCTAACTCTTCTTGGGTTGCAATGTCGTTAATTTTAATGACTACCCCATCAATATCAAAGCCTAATGTTGGGCGAGCTTTTTCTATCTCATGATAAAAGTCCAATACCGCCTGAGCGCCTTTCCGTAATTGCACATACTCACTTACAGGTAACCCCCACTTCTTAAACTGCATCAGTCGCTCATAATGAGTATCTGGCAGTGTTTCGCCTTCCACCAGCCCCACGCCATAGCAGTAGAACGTTAAAGGCCTTTTCGCTGTAATACGTGGGTCTAATTGGCGTAATGACCCCGCTGCCGCGTTACGAGGGTTAGCGAAAACTTTTCCACCTGTACGGCGCGCTTCCTCATTCAATGCTTCAAAGCCTTTTTGTGGCATAAATACTTCACCACGAATTTCTACCCTAGCAGGAATATTTTCACCCGTTAAACGAAGTGGAATAGCACGAATTGTACGAACATTAGAGGTAATATTTTCCCCCACAGTTCCATCACCGCGAGTAGCGGCTTGGACGAGTTCGCCATTCTCATACAGTAAGCTCACCGCAAGGCCATCTAATTTTAATTCACAACAGAAGGTTTGTTCTTGCTGATCTTTTAATCGGTCTCTCACGCGTTTGTCGAAAGCAAGATAGCTTTCTTCATCAAATACGTTATCAAGCGATAACATCGGTATTTCATGACGTACGGTGTCAAACGCCGCTAATGGAGCCGCACCCACTCGCTGAGTCGGTGAGTCACTGGTGATCCATTCAGGATGTTCCGCTTCGATAGCCTTCAGCTCTTCCATGAGTTTGTCATATTCTGCATCTGGGATTTCAGGTGCATCTAATACATGATATTGATATTCATGATGACGTAATTGTTGTTTGAGTGTATCGAGATGTTGTTTTGTAGTCATGTTTCACCAGTAAAGATAAAAAACCCCCAGTTAAGGGGGTTTCGTTGATTCTGATATTTAATTCAGTGTGTTGCGGATCCGAGCATGGTACACCTCAATTTTCTGAGGTGTGAGCATTTTACGCTCATCATCAAGGACTACGCCCCCCACATCGGAAGCAATACGCTGTGCAGCTTGCAACATCAATTTGAAATTTTGCCCTGCTTCACCATACGATGGCACCATCATAAACATAGAGATACCCGGAGTGGTGAACTCTGACATCGTTTCTGGATCAAAAGACCCCGGTTTCACCATATTAGCAAGACTAAATAAAACCGGCCCTGTTCCCGATGGATGCACATGTCGATGGAAAATACGCATTTCACCGAACTGGAAGCCCGCTTGAAGAATGCTTTGCAACAGCGCTTCACCTTGTAGAACTTGCCCCTGAAGTGCAGCTACATGAAGAACCAGAACCGTCTCCTTGTTGTTCTCTGAAGATTGGTTTTGCGGTTGTTCAGTTTTCTTCTCAGTGTGCGCCTGTTCCTGTTCATGGTGTGTCGGCTGTGGCCCCTCTTGCTCTTCGTGAATGTCAAAATCAAATTCTGGTTGTTCAGGCGCATGCTGAGTGCGCCCATTCGCTGTAGAGACTGGTGTCGCTATTGGTTGAACCGTTGGTTCCACCTTCATCGCGGGTTGTTCATTTACAGCATTAATGCGCGAGTCAATATCAGATTCAACAGGCTCTGAACGCTCAGGCGTAATATTTAATACAGGCTCGGTATCACGAGTAGAAGGTGTAATGGGTGGCAAATCAGGTTCGGCACGACGTTCTTCTTGAACCTGACGAGCAGGCTCAGAAACTACCGGTGAAGAGACGGGAGGCTCTACCTTTTGAGTTTCACTGAATAATGCAGAATCATCATCATAATCCGATGATTTATCCTGACTGTCATGTTTTCGGCGTTTTACGGGACGATCACGGAATAACTTAGAGCGCTCTTTACGGCTGGTCCATAAACCATGCAGTAATAACGCAATTATGGCTATCGCACCTACGACCACTAATATCAGACGCAAATCCTGCATCGCTGCTATCTCTAATTGTTGAATGATAATGCCACCACGGCAAAAAATAAGCCAAAATACTTTAAGTTGCAAGCCAAGGCGCACTCCCGCTCCCCTCGCCCCGCATTGCGGTATGATTTTGGGGATTTCAGCGGTAAAACGCCGTCAACCGAAAAACAACTTAAAAAATGACGGATATATCTTAAGATTATTTGTCAAACGTGCTAAGTGCAACCCCCTAAACGATTTTCTGATAAGAAAGAGACAATTCTGCTTTCGTTTGCTGCTTTTTTAAGCAAATACTGACTAGCCAGCCTAAAAACCTATCTATATGATACATAGTCAACCGCAAAGGAGAGAATAAGAAGTATGATACAATCGACAGATTCGCAACAAAAAAGCCATTCAGGTTTTTATTACTTCGTTCAAGGATGGCGTCTTGTTACACGTCCAGGTATTAAACGTTTTGTTATTCTACCACTTTTAGCCAATATCATCTTACTTGGTGGTGCATTTTGGTGGTTATATACCAAACTTGGTGGTTGGATTGACCAAGTCATGAGCTATATTCCTAGTTGGTTACAATGGCTTGATTATCTTATTTGGCCTATTTCCGTTATTTCGATTTTACTTATATTTACTTACTTTTTCAGTACGGTTGCCAACATTATCGCCGCACCGTTTAATGGTTGGTTATCCGAAAAGCTCGAATCAGAATTAACCGGTGTGCCCGCCCCTGATGGCGGTATTGTTGATATCGCAAAAGATGTTCCACGCATGGTTAAGCGTGAGTTTGTTAGGATCGGTTATTATCTTCCGCGCGCTATTGGCTTATTAATTTTGTTTTTTATTCCTGGTATTGGGCAAACTGTTGCTCCCATTCTTTGGTTCCTATTCGGTGCGTGGATGATGTCAATTCAGTATTGCGATTATCCATTTGATAATCACCGCGTTAGCTTTAGTGAAATGAAAAATGCTTTAGCCAAAGACCGCATGAATAATATTCAATTTGGTGGAGCAGTTAGTGTGTTAATGATGATACCTATCCTTAACTTGATTATTATGCCTGTTGCCGTTTGTGGCGCGACCTTAATGTGGGTTGACCAATACCGCGCTCGTCATGCACGCTATTAATTATTCACTGATTTGATCAAGAGTGCGGGGGGAATTTACACCTCGCACTTTTTCATCTTCAACCTCCCTCAGACCACAGACACAGCGCAACATATTTTATGATAGGTGCTTGTGTCACAACCTTTTACTTATAATTTTTCCATATAAGATAGCAATTCGTTATAAGCTTATACTTAATTTATATTTGCAATAATAGCGAGTTCACGTATGTTTGGAGTCAATCTTATCTATCATTCTCAGTTCTAAATAGGCAACTGCCTGATTATAAGGATATCCCATGAGTAAAATTTATGATGATAATTCGCTAACCATTGGCCATACCCCATTAGTACGTTTAAAGCATTTCGGCAATGGCAATATCTTAGCGAAAGTTGAATCACGCAACCCAAGTTTCAGCGTTAAATGCCGTATTGGTGCGAATATGATTTGGGATGCTGAGAAAAAAGGACTTCTGACCAAAGAAAAAGAGCTGGTTGAACCTACTAGTGGTAATACAGGGATTGCTTTGGCGTATGTCGCCGCGGCTAGAGGCTACAAATTAACATTGACCATGCCTGAAACGATGAGCGTCGAACGCCGTAAACTGCTTAAAGCATTAGGGGCGAATCTTGTATTGACTGAAGGCGCTAAAGGGATGAAAGGCGCCATTGAGAAAGCCGAAGAAATCGTCAACAGCAATCCGCATAAGTATATTTTGCTGCAACAATTTAATAATCCAGCTAACCCTGAAATTCATGAAAAAACGACAGGACCTGAGATTTGGAGTGATACTGACGGTAAGGTTGATGTTGTTATCGCGGGTGTGGGAACTGGGGGTACTATCACCGGTATCGGTCGTTATTTGAAAAAAACCAAGGGCAAAAATGTCACTCTGGTTGCGGTAGAGCCTGAAACGTCCCCTGTTATTAGCCAAACGCTAGCAGGAGATGAAGTCAAGCCAGGCCCACATAAAATTCAAGGGATCGGGGCTGGTTTCATTCCTGGCAACCTAGATATCACGCTTATTGATAGAGTATTTAAAATCAGTGATGATGAAGCCATTCAAACTGCCCGCCAATTAATGGAAAAAGAAGGGATCCTAGCAGGGATTTCATCAGGTGCTGCTCTTGCAGCCGCAGTAAAACTCGCAACTGAACCTGAATTTAAAGATAAAAACATTGTTGTTATCTTACCTTCATCAGGCGAGCGCTATTTATCAACGGTTCTATTTTCCGATCTATCCGCCGAGTAATTTTAAAAACCGTTAATTAATCGTTAAAAAAGCACCTAATTGGTGCTTTTTTTGTGGAATGGATCAAACTTTAGCACGTATTGAGATGATTTCTGACCTAGGGTTTAGTATTAAACATAGTAATTATTTTGAGCCACGAAATTAATCAACTTTAAGTCAAAGATTTGTTCAATTACTCATATTCTTTGCGATTTAAATTGACATTATTTAGGCCAATAAACTGAAAAAGTGTTGATACGCAACAAAGTAGGAAACCTTTTTAACAGTTAATAATCTAACAATACGCAAACCTAAGTTTATTCAACTACACTAGCTTAGGTCATTATAAAAAACTAAAGTTATTGAGGAAATAATATGTTCCAGCAAGAAGTCACTATTACAGCACCTAACGGCTTACATACTCGCCCTGCCGCTCAATTTGTGAAAGAAGCCAAAGCATTCTCTTCTGATATTACTTTGACTTCTGGTGGCAAATCAGCAAGCGCAAAAAGCCTATTTAAGTTACAAACTCTAGGCTTAACTCAAGGTACTGTTGTGACAATTTCTGCCGAAGGCGAAGATGAAAAACAAGCAGTTGAGCATTTAGTTAAACTGATGGGTGAGTTGGAATAACCGCACAAGCAAGAGAGCCTGTGTCACCGCATTAATCTTCATCCCTGAATGGCATCATTCAGGGATATCAGTTTACACACAGATAAGCTTACTGTTGTCTTTTCAACATCAGAACACCTACCCGCAGTAGTAAGGTAATATTATGATTTCAGGAATTTTAGTATCCCCAGGTTTTGCTTTTGGTCAGGCTTTAATCCTCAAAGAAGATCCTATCACTGTCAGCACAAAAAAAATTAATGACGACCAGATAGAAACCGAGATCCAACACTTTATTGAAGGACGTAACAAATCAGCCGAACAGCTCAGCTTCATTAAAGAGCGAGCCGAAAAAAATCTTGGTGCAGAAAAAGCTGAGATCTTTGAAGGCCATATTATGCTGCTGGAAGATGAAGAGCTTGAACAAGAAATTGTCTCTCTAATCAAAAGTGATAAAAAAACAGCTGATGCCGCGGTTTACTCCGTTATTGAGGATCAAGCCCAAGCGCTCGAAGCACTTGATGATGAATATTTGAAAGAGCGTGCTGCCGACGTACGCGATATTGGTAAACGCCTATTAAAAAATATCCTCGGTATGCCTATCGTCGATTTGAGTGCCATCGACAAAGAGGTTATTTTGGTTGCAGCTGACCTAACACCGTCAGAGACGGCACAATTAAACCTTGATAAAGTATTAGGTTTCATCACCGATTTAGGTGGTCGTACATCACATACCTCAATCATGGCTCGTTCACTGGAGTTGCCTGCCATTGTCGGCACCTCAGATGCCACCGCGAAAATCAAAAATGGTGACTACCTCATTCTAGATGGTGTCAACAACCACATCTATCTGAACCCGTCAGATCAAGAAATTGATAAGCTGAAAAAATTCAATGAAGAATATCAGCAAGAAAAAAATGAACTGGCAAAATTAAAAGATTTACCTGCAATCACACTGGATGGCCATCAAGTCGAAGTGTGTGCAAACATTGGTACTGTACGCGATGTCGCGGGTGCTGAGCGTAACGGTGCTGAAGGGGTTGGTTTATACCGCACTGAGTTCCTGTTTATGGATAGAGACTCACTGCCAACTGAAGAAGAACAGTTCCAAGCATACAAAGCTGTTGCCGAAGCAATGGGAAGCCAAGCTGTTATTGTGCGTACCATGGATATCGGCGGTGATAAAGACCTGCCATACATGAATTTGCCAAAAGAAGAGAACCCATTCTTAGGCTGGCGGGCAATTCGTATTTGCCTTGATCGCAAAGAAATTCTACATTCTCAGTTAAGAGCTATTTTAAGAGCCTCAAGTTTTGGTAAACTGCGTATTATGTTCCCGATGATTATTTCCGTTGAGGAAGTTCGCGAACTAAAAGCAGAACTTGAGATGCTAAAAGGTCAATTACGTGAAGAAGGCAAAGCCTTTGATGAATCAATCGAAGTTGGTGTCATGGTGGAAACCCCTGCCGCAGCGGTTATTGCTCATCATTTAGCAAAAGAAGTTGACTTTTTCAGTATTGGGACGAACGATCTCACTCAATATACTCTAGCTGTTGACCGTGGTAATGAGCTGATTTCTCACCTCTACAATCCAATGTCGCCTGCTGTATTGAACTTGATTAAGCAAGTCATTGATGCATCACATGCAGAAGGCAAATGGACAGGAATGTGTGGTGAATTAGCAGGTGATGAACGTGCAACCTTGTTGCTGCTTGGTATGGGGTTAGATGAATTTAGTATGAGTGCAATTTCAATTCCTCGTATTAAAAAATTAATTCGTAATGCAAACTTTGCAGATACTAAAGCACTGGCTGAGCAAGCCCTTGCCCAACCAACCGCAGACGAATTGATGAAACTTGTTGATACCTTTATCCAAGAAAAAACGTTATGCTAGGAGCAGCACATTAGTTCGGTCCCATATAAAAACGATTAGGAGAAGGTCCATGGGTCTGTTTGACAAACTGAAATCACTGGTTTCGGATGATAAAAATAGCAGTGGCAGTATTGAAATTATCGCACCTCTATCGGGTGAAATTGTCAATATTGAAGATGTTCCCGATGTTGTTTTCGCTGAAAAAATTGTTGGTGATGGTATCGCCATCAAACCAGCAGGGAACAAAATTGTCGCTCCTGTAGATGGGACTATTGGTAAGATATTTGAAACCAATCATGCGTTTTCTATTGAATCTGATGATGGTATTGAACTATTTGTTCACTTCGGTATTGATACAGTCGAACTGAAAGGTGAAGGCTTTAAACGTATCGCTGAAGAAGGGCAATCCGTTAAAAAAGGTGATTTGGTTATCGAGTTTGACCTTGCATTGCTGGAAGAAAAAGCAAAATCAGTTCTAACGCCTGTTGTGATTTCTAATATGGATGAAATTAAAGAGCTGACTAAGCTTAGCGGTAGCGTTACCGTGGGTGAAACAGTTATTATGCGCGTTAAAAAATAACGGCAATCCCTTTTAAGCTTTTCAAATAAAACCACCAGATAGCGTTGTATGACCTCTGGTGGTTTTTTTATGGCAGGATAAAATCCATCGCCATCATATCTGTTGCAATCAACGACTCACCTATATTCGAGCACATTGATGCTTTTGTCAGTGTCTAGATGGCGATGCTAATTAATCGTCAAACACGCCCGTAGAAAGATAGCGATCGCCTCGGTCACAAATAATGGCAACGATCACCGCTCCCGGATTCATTTTAGCCACTCTCAAAGCGCCCGCAACCGCGCCTCCTGAACTAACACCACAAAAGATACCTTCTTGTTTAGCGAGGGCTCTCATCGTCTCCTCAGCCTCTTCCTGATTAATATCTAAAACGGTATCAACGAATTCTTGATTGAAGATCCCCGGAAGATAGCCTGGCGACCAACGGCGGATCCCCGGAATTTGGCTTTTTTCCGCTGGTTGTAAGCCCACAATCTGAATATGTGATGATTGTGATTTTAAATAACGACTGACTCCCGTGATAGTTCCTGTCGTTCCCATACTTGAAACAAAGTGAGTCATGCGCCCATCGGTTTGCTGCCATATCTCAGGGCCTGTGGTCTTGAAATGGGCTAATGGATTATCGGGGTTATTAAATTGGTCAAGGACCTTCCCTTCCCCCTTCGCTTCCATTTCTTGAGCTAAATCGCGAGCGCCCTCCATGCCAACTGAAGTACTGACTAAAATGAGTTCAGCACCATAAGCCTTCATTGAGGCTTGGCGCTCTTTACTCATATTTTCGGGCATCAATAGTTTGAGTTTATAACCTTTGACTGCGGCGATCATTGCCAAAGCAATCCCGGTATTGCCACTCGTCGCTTCAATCAATGTATCACCAGGTTTTATTTCACCACGTTTTTCCGCTTCTGTGATCATTGAATACGCAGCTCTATCTTTGACGGAGCCAGCCGGATTATTACCTTCTAGTTTGACCCAAATTTCAGCGTCCATCCCCTGTGTCAAACGCTGAAGTTTAACTAGCGGCGTATTACCTATAAATTGTTCCAGAGTTGCCACTGTCTATTCCTTATTCTATTTATCTATAATCACCATTTCGAATGATATAGATAGTATCCTAACACCTACAAATTAGCAGCATGAAAAAAATTCACTTATATATCAGTAATTAATAATTCTGGTCGATGTTATTACTAATATCGATATATGATATGTTTACAGGGAATTTGACTGAAAATAGTCTCAAAAAAATGCCATTGGTCAGCTCAAAAATGGTCAGGCAGGCATAAATTGCGTTTTAATATCGAGGGATATTGCGTTGATGAAATAACAACATCAACGCAATATTAGGAATGGTTAGGCACTTTTAGCTAACTGGGGAAATAAGAGCTCATTTTCACCTTGGTAAATTTTAGCCTGTTGACTACCAAGGAAATAGTGCTCACCACGCACAGGCGTTGCATGAGAAGATTGCCAAACTACAGAGAGAGGTTCATGCCCCCAACCTATAGGCTGTACCGTTAACTGCCAGAAATGCCCTCTCGGCCCTGATTCAATCACACGAACCGGTAATCGGTGTTGTTCATCAACGTCTTTCTTCAATGTTATATCCCATGGACGTAAAAACACATCCACCTCGCCTTGTTGGGCACTTGCATGATGTAGAGGGAATTCATAACCATCAATATGTAACTGAGAACCTTTAATTTGCCCATGGAGTTGATTCACTTCCCCCATAAACTCCAACACAAAACGCGTTTCAGGACGTTGCCAGATATCATCAGGAGTGCCAACTTGCTCAATATGCCCCTGACTCATCACCACTATCCTATCGGCAACCTCCATGGCCTCTTCCTGATCATGGGTGACAAATACACTGGTAAACTTCAATTCATCATGTAATTGACGTAACCAGCGGCGCAATTCAATACGTACCTGAGCATCCAACGCACCGAAAGGCTCATCTAGCAATAAAATTTGTGGCTCTACAGCCAAGGCACGGGCCAGCGCAACACGCTGTTTTTGCCCTCCTGAAAGCTGAGAAGGATAACGAGAGGCTAAATGCGCCAACTGAACCATATCAAGTAATTGCATGACTTTCTGCTTGATAGCTTGCGATGATGGGCGTTGTTTTCTTGGCATAACGGTGAGACCAAACGCGACATTGTCAAACACCGTCATATGACGAAACAGGGCATAATGTTGAAATACAAAGCCAACATACCTATCTTTAGCATGAATACGGCTAACATCTTGACCATGGAAGCGTAGTAAGCCATGGCTATGCTGTTCTAACCCTGCAATAATCCGTAACAGTGTCGTCTTACCTGAACCGGATGGACCGAGCAGTGCCACCATTTCACCAGATGCAATATCTAATGAAATATCTTTCAACACTTGCGTCCTACCAAACAATTTCCCAATTTTTTCAATTTGAATACTCATGGTAAATGAACTCCTGATTCGGATTGCTGCCGGCTCAAATGCCATTGCAATGCACTTTTAATAATTAAAGTGATAATCGCCATTACAGCTAGGATCGCAGCAGCAGTAAATGCGCCTACGGTGTTATAGTCTTGATGCAATAATTCTACTTGTAACGGTAGCGTATAGGTTTCCCCGCGTATGGCACCAGAAACAACGGACACGGCACCAAATTCACCTATTGCTCGAGCATTAGTCAGAACAACACCATACAATAGTGCCCAACGGATATTTGGTAAGGTAACTCTCCAAAACATTTTCCAACCTGAAGCGCCCAGTAATACTGCCGCTTCATCTTCGTGACTACCTTGGCTTAACATCAGTGGAACTAATTCCCTAACTACAAAAGGACAGGTCACAAAAATGGTCACTAATGCCATACCGGGCCACGAGAACATTAATTGGATATCATAACTTTCTAGCCAGCCCCCAAACCAACTGTTGGAGCCATAAAACAGTAGATAAAGTAACCCCGCGACCACTGGCGATACCGCAAAAGGAATATCGACTAGGGTTAATAACAGTTGCCTACCAGGAAACTGAAATCGAGTAACTAACCACGCGAGCATGGTGCCAAAGATCAAGTTGACAGGCACCGTTATCAGTGCAATAAGGACCGTCAGTCCAATAGCATGCAACATGTCCGCGTCATTCAAATTCATTAAAACCGCATCAATACCTTTGGAAAAAGCGGTCAAAAATATCCAAATAATTGGCACCACCAGCAACATGACTGAAAACAATATGCCTGTGATAATCAAAGACCATTTAGCCCAATTAATCGGTTGACGAGAAGCCCCCGTGACAGGTGTAACCTGAGCCATTACTTTCCTCCCAACCTTTTGCCAAAGCGGCTTTGTACGACATTGACGCTAAATAGCAGTAATAATGAAACCGCTAAAATAACAGAAGCAATCGCACTCGCTGCTGGGTAATCAAACTGTTGTAACTGACTAAAAATCATCAAAGATACGACTTCAGTTTGCCAAGCAATATTTCCTGCAATAAAGATAATGGCACCAAACTCCCCCAAACTTCGGGTAAAAGACAATACTGTTCCTGCAATTAATGCGGGAGAAACTTCAGGCAATACCACCCGTCGAAATGTTTGCCAACGGCTTGCACCCAATGTTTGTGCCGCCTCTTCATATTCAGGCCCAAGCTCTTCTAACACAGGCTGTACCGTTCGTACAACGAACGGAATACTGGTAAAAGCCATTGCGACAGCAATGCCGAGCCAAGTATTTACTACTTTAATATCAAAGTGATGCAGAAACTGCCCGTACCAGCCAGACGCTGCAAATAACGTAGCTAATGTTAAACCTGCCACCGCGGTAGGTAAGGCGAAAGGCAAGTCAACAAGACCGTCTAAAAAAGTGCGGCCAGGAAAACGATACCGAGTCAAAATCCAAGCGAGCAGCATGCCAAAAACCGCATTAAATAAACTCGCAACCAGTGCAGCCAGTAAGGTGACTTTATAAGCGGCAACGACTTGCGGATAGCTGATCACATCCCAATATTGTTGCCACGTCATTTCAGATAACTGAACGACTAACGCACTCAAAGGTAGCAGCAGGATCAAACAGGTATAAAATAGGCTGCTACCTAGTGTGAGGCCAAATCCTGGCAAAAAGCGTTTCCCTGACTTACGCATTAACGGCGCCCTTCTGCCATCAATTTGTCAAACTCTCCGTTCGTCGCAAAATGGGTCTCCATCACCGCAGGCCAACTCTTAAACTGTGATTCGACCGTAAATAAGCGGGTTTCAGGGAACTTATCTTTATTTGCCGCCATGACTGCCTGATCGTTCACCCGATAGTTAAATTTAGTGATAATTTCTTGAGCTTTTGGACTATATAGGTAATTAAGATAGGCTTTCGCCACCTCTTCCGTACCATTTTTCTGAACGTTTTTGTCAACCCAAGCAACTGGGAACTCCGCCAGAATATCGACAGGAGGAACGATAACTTCATAGTCCGTTTCACCATACTGCTGACGAATATTGTTCACTTCTGATTCAAAGCTAATCAATACATCCCCAAGGCCTCTTTCAATAAAGGAAGTTGTGGCACCACGCCCCCCTGTATCGAACACTTCTACATTTTTCAAAAACTGCTTCATCTGCTCGCGGGTTTTCTTTTCATCACCTTTATTTTCTTGCGCATAGGCTCCCCATGCCGCTAAATAAGTGTAACGACCATTACCCGATGTTTTTGGATTTGGAAAAATCAGCTTCACGTCTTCACGCGCTAAATCATCCCACGTTTTAATGCCCTTTGGATTACCTTTACGCACTAAAAACGCCATCGTAGAGTAATAAGGTGAGCTATTATTCGGTAATCTTGCTTGCCAATTTTCAGGGATCAACTTGCCTTTATCATGCAAGATTTGTACATCTGTCACTTGGTTATAAGTCACCACATCAGCCTTTAAACCTTGCAAAATAGCTAAGGCTTGTTTCGATGAGCCAGCATGTGATTGCTTGATCGTTAATTTGTCATCAGGGTGCTGTTCATTCCACTGCTTTTCAAATTCAGGGTTTAGTGCAACAAATAGCTCTCGGGCGATATCATAAGAGCTATTGAGCAGTTCAGCCGCTACCAACGGCGCGCTCCCCATCAATGAAAATGTTGCGAGACTCGCTAAGGCTGTTTTCTTTAAAATCGCTTTTTGCATTAGGCACCTACTTATGACTAAACCAAAACTACGCTAATGAGGTTACTTTATCTGCTTTGTTTATAACTGTGTAGCTATCAATTGCCTTTTAATATATCAAATTGGTATATTCAAGAAATTATGGCAATAAGCAAATAAATTATATTAGTTATCATAAAGTTGACTGCGTGAAAGGCCTTCATGAAGGCGCTAAGCAATAGAAGGGAAAAGTAGGATATTGACGCAAAAGTAAATTGCCGCCAGATGGCGGCAATAAGAATAATTTATAACGACAATAAAGTGTCAATTGAAGGAGCAAAATAGTAGCTTCCTGATACTGCTTTGGTCATGCGTAACAGGTCATCATATTTACCATCTTTTTCACCAAACATACTCAAAAGCTGCTGTTCAATATTATGGAGGCGCGCGCAATACGCAACGAAGAATAAACCATGTTTGCCGCTTGCCGTACCATATGGCAAGCTATGACGCATAATCGACAGCTCTTCCCCATCTTCTTCAACCACCACGCGAGAAACGTGTGAAGTCACATTACGTTCGCTTTCATCCAGCTCCACACTGTCTTTTTTGGTGCGACCAATCATTTTCTCTTGTTCTTGTTCAGAGAAACGGTCCCATTTATTGAGGCTGTGCTCATAACGCTGAACAAGAATATAACTGCCTCCCATATCAATGCCATCAGCAATTAATGCAACTTCAGCAATTTCTTCACCTTGTGGGTTTTCGGTTCCATCAATAAAGCCACTTAAGTCGCGCTCCTCAACCCAACGGAAGCCGTGGATCTCTTCTTCGACTTTAATTGCTGAGCCGAATGCTTTTAGTGCCGCCTGTGCCAATGAAAAGTTAATATCATGGCGTTGAGATTGGATATGAATAAAAATATCACGCTGTGTTGCTGGCGCTAACCCTTTACCTAATGGATGAAATGGTTTTAACTCAGGCGCGCTTTCCGGTGTTGATAGCTGTTTCCAGATATCAGAGCCGAAGGCCACTACAGCCCCTAATCTATCTGTTGGATACTGCTCTTGTAATTGAGTCAGTGTTTCAACAAAACGCTGACAACCTGTTTTTATATCAGCCAGAGACCCTTGCACCATTGCTTCAATGAAAATACCGAAACGGCTATGATCTTTCAAAATACCGCTCTGAGAATGAGACATGCTAATCAACCTCTTTTAAATAATTTATTATTTATGTCTAGCGATATAGTATCTCATCGATGACGATTTTCACCTGTTTTAACGCAAATATTGGCTAACATTTAGAAAAATGCACAATTTATTCTTAATAAGATAAGTGGGTTAAGAGGGGATCGTATATTAGGAGGGAATAACAACGTATTTTACCTTAATAAAACACGTTGTTATATCAATTAAATGTTTAGAACATAATCCAAGCTATCGACCAATAGCTCTCTATCATCACGCTAACTCACCATTATTTTTTCCAAATAATTTGTGATACCGTCCAGCTCTTTAATTCATCATCCGGTGGCATTAAACCTTCTGGCCCTTGCCATTTACCATTAAATCGATAAATGATATGGGATGTTTGCGGGGCTACACATTCAACAGTCGGTTGATTATTAATTGGCTCAGCCATTTTACATGCGCCAAAAGCTTTTTCATAAATACCGCTAAATGATGAACCAATTTTCGTTCCCCATTCAGTTTTAATGTCAGGGTCATCCACAATAATACGTGAAACATAACCTTTTTCAGGGCCGATCACTTCAATTTTAACCGTCTCATCATCGATACCTTGAAACACGGTCACAATTTCACCTTGCTCAGTTTGCATCCCACTTCGTATCGTGTAACGGTTATCTAATCGCTCCTTGATGATGTCAGCTTGCATTGGTGTGAACCCAGTGATCTCCCCCACACCCGCTGCCTTCGCAGTAATAGGGCTACTAAACCAGTTCATTGGTGAAAGTGAAGACCAAAACCCCCCTGAGCCTGCACAACCCGATAGCAAAAACACACCACTTAGCGCGACTATCTGAGAAAGCTTCACAATTACACTTTTGGGCATAACATCCTCTATTTATTGGCTGACTGACTGCTTACTGTGACAACCTTTTTCTGAAAACATTCCAGTTTATAACGAAATAAACACACAACAGCATTAAAAATCCAAATCACGATCCAGTGTTTTTGTATAGATAAGCCTTGCTGGCTGCTCTTCTTCATATAACATTTTTTCGAACATACAGATAGCAGCGTCAGACTCCTCATTCACAAGGAACTCAATTCTGCCGCACCCTCTTGCTCGCAATTTTTTCTCTAAGCGACTAATCAGAGCATTGGCAATACCTCGGCCACGAAACTCTGGATGAACCGCAAGATAGCATGCCGTTCCTCTTATTCCGTCATATCCTCCCATCACAGTGCCAACAACCTCACCTGTCACTTCCGCAACAAGAAAAAGATCTGCACCACACTGGAGTTTTCGTTCAATATCAAGTTCAGGATCATCCCCAAACTCATTTAAATCACAGCGTTCCCACAATGTGATGACTTCTTCAAAATCGCTTTGGCGAAAGATGCGTATTTCCATGTTCATGACCCGTTTTAACTGAGTTTTCTGCCATTATCACCGCTTTTTGCGCACAATCAATATTCAATATGCCTTTTTTAACTCAAAAGGGTATACTTTACTCACTTTTTTTTACCAACCGTTCTATTGGAAAACAATGAATTACCCTGATATTTTTCAAGTAAAAACATTTTTGCTTGAACTACAAGAAACCATTTGCCAAAAAATTACTGAACTGGATGGTAAGGAAACCTTCCTAGAACAAACATGGGAACGCGCAGAAGGTGGCGGAGGCCGCAGCCGTGTGTTAACTCAAGGTGCTATTTTTGAACAGGCAGGCGTTAACTTTTCCCATATTCAAGGAACAAAACTCCCGAGTTCAGCAACCGCTCACCGCCCTGAATTAGCAGGTCGTAGCTATCAAGCTATGGGAGTCTCTTTGGTGATCCACCCTCTGAATCCCTATATTCCAACCACTCATGCAAATGTCCGTTTTTTTATTGCAGAAAAAGAGGGTCAAGATCCCGTTTGGTGGTTTGGTGGTGGTTTCGATTTAACCCCTTACTATGGTTTTGAAGACGATGTGATCCACTGGCACACCATTGCACACGACCTCTGCGCACCTTTTGGTTCAGAAACTTACCGCAAATATAAAGCGTGGTGTGATGACTATTTCTTTTTGAAACATCGCAATGAGCCACGAGGCGTTAGTGGGCTATTTTATGATGACCTAAACCAACCTGATTTCGAGACTTGTTTCGACTTCACACAAGCTGTTGGTCATGGTTTTTTAGATGCCTATGTACCTATCGTAGAAAAACGTCGCCACCATCAGTGGGGAGAAAGAGAGCGTCAATTTCAACTGTATCGACGTGGTCGTTATGTTGAATTCAACCTCGTGTGGGATCGCGGTACACTATTTGGTTTACAAAGTGGAGGACGTACAGAATCCATTTTAATGTCAATGCCTCCTTTAGTCCGTTGGGAATATGACTATCACCCTGAGCCCAATACCCCCGAAGCCAAGCTGTATAGTGACTTTTTAGTCTCTAAAAAAGATTGGCTGGCGAAATAAGTGTAAAAATCATTTTTTATAAAGTCGCCAAAGCACTTGGCGGCTTTAGTAACAAAAAATAGCAAAAATTATCAAATATAATTAATTATCAACCAGTTACACTCATCACCTTGTAGCTTATGATTCCATTTCCACCCACAAAATGGAGTCTATTTATGAATCATATTCTTGGTCGTTCCTATCTTCCCCCATACCTTGTTGATCACTTATATAAAGAATCTCAATGCCAAAAGCTTAAATCCACACTACTTCATATCAATGAATTAATGAGCAGAGGCTATTCGACGGAAGATAAAGAACACCTAAAACAGTTATTTACTTGTTCAGCCCGCCCAGGTACAAACTACGAACGCATCATCCGCGATGCACAGGAAAAAGCATTTTTACCTAACCATACCCATTCTAACCTACCTATCTGCTCTCGTTCTGACCTTTCACTGGAGCCTACCTATCCGAGTCCTGATGAACTTCATATGCCCCATGAAGACTATCTTATTGTTATGAAAGAAGGTGATCCTGCACAATCATACACACCCGTACAGATTGTTTATGATTCTATTGGCTATGTTAGGCAGTTTTATAAAGAGAAGCTCAACATTGATAAGATCTTTGGTTGTGATTCGCAAATCAATGCGGTAGTTCATTTCGACAAAAATTATCCAAACGCATTCTGGAATTCACAAGCTATCTATTTCGGTGATGGTGATAGTATCTATTTTGGCCCGTTTTATAATGATATTGATATTATTGCACACGAATTAACCCATGGATTTATTACCTTTACGACTGATTTTGATTATATTTTCCAGTCAGGTGCCTTGAATGAATCCGTTGCCGATGTTGTCGGTATTATGGTTAAACAGTATGTAGCAAATGAAACAGCAGCTGAGTCCAATTGGCTGCTCGGTGAAAACCTTTTTATCAATAAAGCCAAAGCTCCTGCTTTACGTTCTATGGCCGCACCGGGAACCGCCTATCGCCTTTCGGAAACAAACAGAGACCCACAAGTCGGTCATATGAGAGATTACAAAAATCTGTCTATTTTCCAAGACAATGGTGGTGTGCATATTAATTCAGGTATACCTAATAAAGCATTTTACCTGCTGGCGACAACGTTAGGTGGTTACTCATGGGAGGTAGCGGGACAGATTTGGATCCGCACTATGTTTGATAAGACACTTAGCACGCGAGCAACATTTGACGATTTCGCCAAAGCAACCATTAGAACAGCGACAGAAAAATTTGACCATCATGTCGTTAATCTTACTCGCAAAAGCTGGGAAAATGTCGGTATCTACGTTTAAGTTTGCAAATAAAATGCCCTGTCACTAACAGACAGAGCTTGTCAGCCATAAAATACGGCTGACATTTTAAAACATAAGGTTAGCGTCTTTTCTTTTTACGGCCTGGTTGAGTGAAACGTTTACGAGACGCAGTATCAGCCATTCCTTTAGGCTTGCTACCTGCATTTGGCTTGCTACCCGTTTTCCCTGCCGTTGATGTTTTCGGTTTAGCAGACTTTTTCGGCTTAGCCTCTGATTCTGATTTTTCAATCATCTCAAATAGCTTAATTAGCTCATCATCTGTTAAGTCACGCCATTCACCTAATGGGATCCCAGAAAGATTCACGTTCATAATACGCACGCGTTCTAACTTAGTGACCTCAAAACCAAAATATTCGCACATGCGACGAATCTGACGATTTAACCCTTGAACTAACGTGATCCGAAATACAAAAGGAGCTTCTTTCTTTACTTTACACTTTTTAGTTACCGTGCCTAGGATAGGTACGCCAGCTCCCATACCACGAATAAAATCATCAGTAATAGGCTTGTTAACCGTGACTAAATACTCTTTTTCATGCTCATTACCCGCACGCAAGATCTTATTCACTAAATCGCCATGGTTTGTGAGAAAAATTAGCCCTTGAGAATCTTTATCTAAGCGACCAATAGGGAAAACACGTTTACTGTGATTAACATAATCAACGATATTATCTCTTTCCCCACTTTCCGTCGTACTCACAATACCAACTGGCTTATTCAGCGCAATTAACACTAAGTCTTCTTCATTCCTAGGTTCAATAAGTTGTCCATTTACTTTGACAACGTCACCACTAAAAACTTGATCGCCGATAGCCGCACGTTTGCCATTAATAAAGACATTTCCTTGCTCGATATAACGATCCGCATCACGCCTTGAACAAATTCCACTCTCGCTAATGTACTTATTAAGACGTGTCGAAGATTTAATTTGCATGGTTACCCTCTGTAATCTGCATAGATAGGGAGCCAAACGGTTGAACCTAGCTCACTTTAAATAATAACGGATAGTTATTAAAAAGCCGTAACAGAATAATTTGTTACGGCTTTTTCAGAAGCTTCACGTTGACGTGCGACTTCTTCGCTTAGCGTTTTTTCAAATGTTGCATTAAACGCTTACGTTTACGCAATTGAGTTGCTGTTAGCTGATTTTTCTTATTCGCATAAGGGTTTTCACCTTCTTTGAATTGAATACGAATTGGTGTACCCATCACTTGCAATGAACGGCGAAAATAATTCATCAGGTAACGTTTATAGCTATCAGGCAAATCAGAAACTTGATTACCATGAATAACAACAATTGGCGGATTATGACCCCCCGCATGCGCATATTTCATTTTCACACGACGACCACGGATAAGTGGAGGTTGATGCTCCTCTTCCGCCATCTTCATAATACGTGTTAACAATGCAGTACCAACACGGCGTGTCGCAGACTCATAGGCCTCTTCAACGGATTCAAACAGGTTACCTACACCACTACCATGCAGCGCTGAAATAAAGTGAATACGGGCAAAATCCACAAAGCCGAGACGTAGCTCTAACATGTCTTTCACATGTTCACGATCTTCAGGCTTCATTCCATCCCATTTATTAACCGCAATCACTAATGAACGACCAGCATTAAGAATAAAACCAAGTAGTGACAGGTCTTGATCGGAAATACCTTCCCGCGCATCAATGACCAACAACACCACATTCGCATCTTCAATCGCTTGCAGCGTTTTGATTACCGAAAATTTTTCGACCGTCTCGGTGATCTTACCGCGTTTACGGACACCCGCTGTATCAATTAAAACGTATTCACGCCCGTCACGCTCCATTGGAATATAGATACTGTCACGAGTTGTGCCTGGCATATCAAACACCACAACACGCTCTTCTCCAAGGATACGGTTAGTCAGTGTTGATTTACCTACATTTGGGCGCCCAACGATCGCTAATTTAATTGGTAACGTTGTTGGATCAAACTCCTCGTCTTCTTCATCAAACTCAGCTTCAGCCTCTTGCGCTGCCCAATACGCCGCGTTTTCTTCTTCCTCGGTTAGCTCGACTTCTTCTTCTATTTCAATGAAAGGTTTTAGCGATTTTTCGATTAGCTGGGTCACACCGCGACCATGTGACGCTGCAATAGGGTGGATTTCACCTAAGCCAAGTGAATAAAAGTCTCCAATTACACTGTCAGCATCAATACCATCCGTCTTATTGGCGACCAGATATGTTTTTTTCTTACGGCTACGCAGGTGTTTTGCGATACCTTCATCAGCAGGCATTAACCCTGCACGTGCATCGACCATAAATAGAACCACATCAGCTTCTTCAATCGCTTGTAAGGATTGTGCTGCCATGTGGGTTTCGACGCCTTCCTCAGTACCATCGATACCACCCGTGTCAATAATAATGAACTCATGCCCTTCCACTTCGGCACGACCATATTTGCGATCACGAGTCAGACCAGGAAAATCCGCTACCAGTGCATCACGGGTACGGGTTAATCGATTAAATAACGTGGATTTTCCTACGTTTGGACGCCCAACCAGCGCTACGACGGGTATCATTATTTGATGCCTCACTACTCTAATTAACTAAAAGAATCCCGGTTCTTAAACAAACCCAACCAGAAAACAAAAAACGAAACGGTTCCTACCACTAGGAACCGTTGATTTTAGCGAGAAATTGACAGCTTGTCAGAAAATTAACGAGTTAACAGATAAACTGTTCCGTTTCTTGCCTGAACCATTAGCTTATCACTGGCAACAACTGGGCGGCTATGCAGACCTGAACTGTTAATTTTGTTTTGTGCTACAAAACCACCAGTGCTCATGTCTAACCAATGGAGGTAGCCTTCTTTATCACCAACCACAAGGTAGCCATTGTACATTTCTGGTGCACTTAACCCACGATTAAGCAGATCTTCTTGTGTCCACAGTGTTACGCCATCGCTCTTACGCACAGACAATACACGATCATTTTGGTCGACCAGATAAAGGTTTTCACCTGAAAGCACCATGTTATTGACAGAGCCGAGATCGCGTTTCCATTTTATTTGTCCTGAACGCATATCAAGTGCTGCGAGTGTACCGTTATACGCAATTGCATAGATAGTACCATCATCAATAATTGGCGTCATATCAACATCATCTAAGCGACCAATTTCTGTAGAGCTAGTCACTTGAGAGATACGTTGTTGCCAAATAAGTTGACCTTGGGATAAAAGTACAGCACTAACGCGGCCATTATCACCACCAACAATAGCGGCACCATAGGCAATACTTGGCGCTGATTCACCACGTAAAGACAATGATGGTGTATCCATATTCACTGTCCACTTGATTTCACCACTGTTCTCATCAAGTGCTTGCAACATGCCATTACTAGTATGAACAATAACTAAGCCATCATTGGCTACTGGGCGAGAGAGGGCTTCACCCGCTACTTCGACATCCCATACCACCGAGCCATCTTCTTTATTCAATGCAATGACTGTTCCGCGTTCAGTACCAATATAAATATGGTTACCCGAAACCGTTAACCCACCCGAAAGCAGTGCGGATAAGTTAGCAGAAAGAAAACCTGTGCGCTTAGAAAGGTCTACTGACCAAATTTCTTTACCGCTCTCCAGTTCTAATGCTTTCACTATTCCTTTACGATCGGCAGCATAAACAGCACTACCATCCCATACTGGCGATAGATCAGAATAAAACTGCTCTACACCATTACCGACTGATTTATCCCAAACGATCGTTGGAGTAAATTGGTTTTCAACCTGAGGAAGTGGTGCCATAACGATAGAATCAGTTTCGCTGGAACAACCGGCAAGTAAAGCTGAAGCGACTAAGCCAATCAAAAGTGTTTTCCGCAACTGCATAATAATCGTTTCCTTTCTTCTTATAAATTATACTCATCCAATTTCAAGCCGTATCCTGTTGATATCCATTGATTTCCCCCTATCGCGTATGTCTATCGCTCTAAGGGGGGATTGGCCTACCGATTGGATACGACCCTAATAATTTAGAGTACAGATACGTTGTTCAGTTTAAGGGTAAGAAGTTCTTTAAGCGTCTGTGAGCCTTCACTATCTAGCCCTTGAGTATATGCAGCTTTTGCGCCTGCATTGTCGCCTTTATGAAGTAATGCATCTCCACGAACATCTTGTGCAGCAGCCTGCCATGCCTTTCCTTTGATGTTACCAACAGAAGCTAATGCTGCATCAGCATTCCCTTGTGCAAGCTGCACTCTTGCTAAGCGGAAATTAATTAAATCAAGCATATCATCGGTTTTTGCTTTAGTTAAAGCAGCAGACAATGATTTTTCAGCCAACGCTAAATCGCCTTTATCGACAGCCACTTGAGCCAACTCTAGTCCGATCATCGCGCTGTATACATCTGTTGTATCCGCAGCGAATTTTTGCGCAGCTTCAATACCTTGAGTAGAGCCTGAATGCAGTTCTTCGCTCGCTTTTGCAAACTGTTGAGCGCTTTCTTGCAGCATATTTGTTTTATGTGACTGCCAGTAATTCCATCCCCAAACAGCCCCAACCCCTAAAACAAGCCCGACCACCAATGCCACGCCATTATTAGCAAAAAAGCGTTTAATCGCATCAACTTGTTCATTTTCGTTTGTATAAACTTCCACGTGCCTCTCCTTAACCTAACAGTTCAGCTAAACGCTGTGCCAATTGCTGCTGCGATACTGTTTCTTGCTCACCTGTTCGTAGATCTTTTACCCCGACTTGGTGATTAGCGATTTCCTCTTCGCCTAAAATCAACGCAACTTTAGCGCCCTGTTTATCTGCACGCGCTAATTGCTTTTTAAAGTTACCGCCGCCATGGTTGGTCATCACACGTAAGTTTGGTAGAGCATCACGTACTTGCTCTGCTAATAACAGCGCCGATTTTTGGCTATTTTCACCAAATGAGGCTAAATAAACATCCGTGACAGATTCATCAGCAATAAAGCCAGGATTTAGGCTTTCAACTAATAGAACCATACGTTCCATGCCCATAGCAAAACCGACAGCTGGGGTTGGTTTACCGCCCAATTGACCGACTAAACCATCATAACGTCCACCAGCACATACTGTACCTTGCGAGCCTAGCGCTGTTGTCACCCATTCAAAAACGGTGCGGTTGTAATAATCCAGACCACGTACTAAACGTTGATTAACACGATACTGAATACCCGCTGCATCTAACAATTTGCATAAACCATCAAAATGCTCACGAGATTCATCATCTAAATAATCAAACAACTCAGGAGCATCATTTAATAACGCCTGTACATCTTGATTTTTTGAATCAAGTACACGCAATGGATTCGTGTACATACGGCGTTTGCAATCTTCATCGAGTTTTTCTTTATGCTGCTCAAGGAAGGCCACTAATGCTTCACGATAATTTGCACGAGCGTCTAAAGAGCCGATTGAGTTTAACTCTAACGTCACATGTTCGCTGATACCTAATGCGCGCCACCAGCGTGCTGTCATCATTATCAGTTCAGCATCAATGTCTGGCCCCGCAAGACCGAAAACTTCGGCGCCAAGTTGGTGAAATTGACGATAGCGGCCTTTTTGTGGGCGCTCATGACGAAACATGGGCCCTAGATACCATAAGCGCTGTTCCTGATTGTACAGCAAACCATGCTCAATACCTGCACGGACGCAACCGGCAGTATTTTCAGGGCGTAAAGTGAGACTTACCTCTGCTTTATCTGTGTCGTGACGGTCGATAAAGGTATACATCTCTTTTTCGACAACATCGGTCACTTCACCAATCGCTCTGCTAAATAGCGGGGTGTGCTCTACAATCGGGGTACGGATTTCACTAAAGCTGTAACCCTGCAAAATATTTTTAAGTACTGCTTCAATTTTCTGCCAGACTCGAGTGTCTGCCGGCAGATAGTCATTCATGCCACGAACGGCCTGGATATTTTTTGCCACGTTATGTCTCTATTTTTTCGGAATCGAATAGACTCGATTATAAAAGCGAAATGTCATTGGGTTCAATCGACAAACCACAATATTCCGCTTCAATCGGGAATATTCTGCTCTTTTTGGGTTTGTCCGTTTAATTTTTACATCAAGCTATGCGCTGAACCCCCGTCAAAAAGTCATAAAAACAAAAACTGGCCCTCAATGAGCCAGTTGTTTGACAATTATTTTTCGACTTGGTTTATCTTTATACGGTTATTTTCATCAAGCATTGCTGCTTTTGCGCGAATTTTCGCCTCAAGCTGATCAATAATATTGTCATTATCAAAACGCTCTTTTTGGCGAACGCCATCTTCATAGAAACCACTTTTGGTTTTCGCGCCAGCCACACCTAAAGTAGAAACCTCGGCTTCACCCGGGCCATTCACTACACAACCAATAATAGAGACATCCATCGGCGTGATAATGTCTTCGAGGCGCTGCTCCAAAGCATTTACCGTACCAATCACATCAAATTCTTGGCGTGAACAGGTTGGGCAAGCAATAAAGTTGATGCCACGTGAGCGGATCCGTAACGATTTTAGAATATCAAAACCGACTTTCACTTCCTCAACAGGATCCGCCGCGAGTGAGATACGTAACGTATCGCCGATACCTTCAGCCAACAACATACCAAGACCAATTGCTGATTTCACTGAACCAGAACGAGCCCCACCCGCTTCTGTAATACCGAGGTGAAGTGGTTGATCAATTTTTTGCGCCAATAAACGATAAGAGCCGACGGCAAGAAAGACATCCGACGCTTTAACACTGACCTTGAACTGATCGAAATTCAGCCTGTCCAAGATATCAACATGTCGCATTGCTGATTCAACCAATGCTTCAGGTGTTGGCTCACCGTATTTTTCTTGGATATCTTTTTCCAGTGACCCGCCATTGACCCCTATACGGATAGGAATGTTGTGATGACGAGCACTATCAACGACTTGGCGAATACGCTCTTCACTGCCGATATTACCTGGGTTAATTCGTAGGCAGTCAACACCATATTCAGCCACTTTCATCGCGATACGGTAGTCAAAGTGAATATCCGCAACCAATGGCACATTCACGCGCTGCTTAATTAATTTAAAGGCTTCTGCTGCATCCATCGTAGGAACAGACACGCGGACGATATCAACACCTACACGCTCAAGTGATTGGATTTGCCGCACAGTGGCTTCAACATCCGTCGTGCGCGTATTCGTCATAGATTGGACAGCAATGGGAGCACCATCGCCAATAGGCACGTTACCTACATAAATTCGGGTGGATTTACGTCTTTTTATCGGTGATTCATTATGCATTTTAATTTTACTCTCTGGACATCCATGTGCTCTTAAACACTGTTGTGTAGTTGATAATCATTGCTTCGATGACCACTATACACAAAAACGCAAACTGCAAACTA
Source organism: Providencia sp. PROV189 (assembly GCF_028480065.1). NCBI lineage: Bacteria > Pseudomonadati > Pseudomonadota > Gammaproteobacteria > Enterobacterales > Morganellaceae > Providencia > Providencia sp. PROV189. Next base: position 15,900 of record NZ_JAMPOG010000002.1, on the reverse strand, counting down.
TCACAATTCTAGTTTTAGGATACAGTTTGCGTCTTCTTAATTTGTGACTTTATGCTTCAGGTATTTTTAATTTAGCAGAACGATTCGCTTTAATAAAACGGCTTAAGTCAACCACATTACCATTGAATTTGATATCAACGTTTGCGGGCGCACCAATATTCAAGCGGTAAGGCAATTTACCTTGTAAATCCAAGGTGTCGCCGCTGTTCTTAATACCACTATACAAGACTTTATTATTCGCATCGCGAACTTCCAGCCAACATGACCCTTTAAAGCTCATGGTGAGCGCATCTTGAACGACAGGGGTAGCTACAGGCTCTTCCGTTGATTGAGTGCGATCAACGCTCACGGTTGTATTAGGTGAATTCGGTAACGGAACGGTTTTTACTGGCAAAGATTCAATTGGCTGATTCTCTGTCGCTTGAGCGGCGTTTAAGTCGACAAGGGTACCTTCACCTGTCTCAGATGTATTTGTTGGCGTCTCTGTTGACCCATTGGAAAGCTCAACTGGATTTCCACTTTCATTTTGCTGAGATATAAGCAAATCATTTTGATTTGCCATCGTAACAAATTCATTTTGTTGTTTTTGATGATCTTGCCACCACCAAATACCAACCATAGCAATCAAAACAATGACAATTAGCCAGGTTAGTTTCATTAACCAACCTTCACGCTTCTTACGCTTTTTACCTAAAGAGTAACTCTGCATTGATGAGACTGTTGATGCCGCAATCGGCTCATCATTTTTAAGTAACGCATTCAATTCACTTTCAGGCACATTAACCATACGCGCATATAAGCGCATATAACCGCGTAAAAACGTAGGTTCAACGCCAGCAGGTTTCACATCCTCATCGATTTCCCTTACCGTACTAACTTTAAGACACAGACGCTCCGCGACTGACTCTTGTGTTAATCCCATACGTTCACGCGCTTGAGACAATAATTTTCCTACAGTGATTGGGGTTTGTTCGGTATTGTTATCGATAGTCATTTGCTGGCAACACTGTTTCCGAGTGAATGAAATATAAAGCTATTTTTCCTTAGCTTTACTCGTAATAATCCTAATGTGATAATTATATTAATATCATCACCTACAAAACATTGTAGGTGATGAGGGCCATTTTGCCTATCCATAAATGACCCAAATGATAATTAGACCAAATATTTAGACTTTATCTATAACTTCAGACTGCTTTCACCTTAATAGGTTCCCCAGCCATACGTTTTTTCAAGGTCCGTTTTGTTCGGTCAATCACTTCTCCCGCCAACTGACCACAGGCGGCATCAATATCATCACCACGTGTTTTACGCACAATCGTTGTAAAGCCATATTCCATTAATACTTTTGAAAAACGATCAATACGACTATTCGAACTACGACCATACGGCGCCCCAGGGAACGGGTTCCAAGGTATCAAATTAATTTTACTTGGCGTATCTTTTAAACATTCCGCTAATTGGTGAGCCTGTTCAATACTGTCATTAATGTGGTCAAGCATGACATACTCTACCGTGACACGACCACCATTCGCATTGGATTTGGATAAATAACGTCTTACACTGCTCAGGAATGTTTCTATATTGTATTTTTTATTGATAGGTACAATATCATCACGGATATCATCAGTCGGTGCATGTAATGAAATCGCCAAAGCGACATCAATCATATCCCCTAATTTATCCAGCGCAGGAACAACACCGGAAGTTGACAGTGTGACTCGGCGTTTAGATAAACCAAAACCAAAGTCATCCATCATGATTTCCATCGCGGGAACCACATTATTCAAGTTCAGTAATGGCTCCCCCATTCCCATCATAACCACGTTGGTAATAGGACGACGACCACTGGATTTTAATGAACCAATAATTTTTGCTGCGCGCCAAACCTGCCCGATAATTTCAGAAACCCGTAAGTTACGGTTAAATCCTTGTTGAGCGGTAGAACAAAATTTACATTCCAACGCGCAACCTACCTGTGAGGAGACGCACAAGGTTGCACGATCATCTTCTGGAATATAAACCGTTTCGACTTGCTGGTCACCTACCGTTATCGCCCATTTAATGGTGCCATCAGCTGAGCGTTGTTCTTCAGCAACTTCAGGAGCACGAATTTCAGCGACTTCCTTTAGTTTTGCTCTTAACGCTTTATTAATATCTGTCATTTGATCGAAATCGTCATAACAGTAGTGATAAATCCATTTCATGACTTGATCGGCACGGAATGGTTTTTCACCCATTTGCGCAAAAAACTCACGCATCTGCTTGCGATTCAAATCCAGCAGGTTAATTTTTTGTGTGTTGTTTTCTGGTGTGACAGAAATAGCGGAGGAAGTTGCACATTGTGCACTGGTTGTCATATCGGACATGTTAAGTTGCCTCGTTGTTACACTTTCGGCGAGTGCTACTTTGGTAGCACAACGTTCATAATAAAATCGCCCTGTTAACAATTATATTAACAGGGCGTCGCATTGTACAAACTTTATAAGAATAATGCTAATGCATTACACTAGTTTACCAATTAGCGTGGGCAGATTTCGTCTTCAGTGAAGAAATACGCGATTTCGCGGTTTGCTGATTCAACAGAATCTGAACCGTGAACCGCATTCTCAGTGAAGCTGTCTGCATAGTCAGCACGTAGAGTACCTGCCAGTGCATTATCTGGATTAGTTGCACCCATTAGGTCACGGTGACGTTGAACTGCGTTCTCGCCTTCTAGTACTTGCAGCATAATTGGACCAGAAGTCATGAATTCAACCAGACCTTCAAAGAAAGGGCGGCCTTTGTGCTCTGCGTAGAAACCTTCTGCTTGCTCACGAGTCAAATGCAACATTTTGGCGGCAACGATTGAAAAACCAGCGCTTTCAAAACGATTATAGATTGCACCAATAGCATTTTTCTTCACTGCGTTTGGTTTAATAATAGAAAATGTACGTTGAACCGTCATAAATAACCTCTTAGCGATATCGTGACTTTTACTTTTGTATTCTTAACTTTCATGTTAATCAAAACACAAAGTAGATGTCAGTTGTAGTTTTTTATATTGTTTATCTTCTGATGACGAGCAGCAGAAATTAAGGCGTTGATTATAGGGGCTACGATTACAATTTCCTACAGTCACATCAACATTTTGTTAAACTTTTTATAGCAAAAAACACTATTTTTTTGACTCAGTCACACTTTTTATTTGTTACTTGACTTTAAAATTAACTGACGTGACTTGCCCACCAAGATCTAATACCGAAATTTGATAGTTTCCTGCCTTATCGAAGGTCAGTAAAACGCTACCATTGTGCTCAGTCTCTTGGATCTGTTCACCATTTAAAAACCACCATTGCTGCCCTTGCCCACCTTGTGTCATTAGACGCACATCCAAACTCGTTTTTCCTGGTAGCCGTTGCAGAATTTCCCCATCACGGATGCCCGAAATAAACAAAGGTGGTGTTTCCGTACGCAATGGAGGACAGGACGAGTCGATTGGCGGTAAACGATTTATCCGTTTTTCACTCTGTGGTAACCAAGACTCTAAGGTAATCGGCCACAAATAAACCTCTTTTTCCACTGCATTAGGGCAATCAGGAGCAACCTGCAACCCTTGTTCATTTACCCATATTTTCTGACGTAACCCCAATAATGATTCTTGATCTTTCGCCATTAATGTTGGCGGGATCGTATTATCTAAAATCCAACTTAAACGGCGTTGCCGACAATTACTATCCCCTTCTGGTAATACAGTGCCGCTAGGCCAACAGATCATCGCTTGACTGACCGTTGATGGCTTGGTGTCTTTTGGCATCAATTGATTCGATTGATACAAACGCCCTAACAATAAATTATTCACTTGATTCATAATGGGGATCGCGGTCGCATAACCTAATTGCCCGGCAACAGGAGTACCATCGGGCCGCCCCACCCACACTCCTATTGTGTAGCGTGGATTTACCCCGATAGCCCAAGCATCTCGATAACCATAGCTAGTACCTGTTTTCCACGCTAAATTAACTTGCGCGGTCAAACTACTATCAGGAACAGGGCGCGCTTCACCACCCATAATACGCCGAATAATCCATGCCGCACCCGCTGACATTAATTGGCGATCACGTATTGTGTCTGTTGGACGATAGCGCAATGGCGACACTTTCCCTTGGCGAGCAAAAGCACTATAAGCCGCAACTAGCTCATCCATACGAGCGGCAGTGCCACCTAAAATTAACGACAAATTAGGTTCGCTAGCTAAAGGAAAACGTAATTCTGTTCCCACATTACGTAATTTCGCCGTAAAACGCTTACTTCCGTAAACGTCAAGCACTTGTACTACAGGTAAATTCAGTGAACGGACTAATGCGTCACTCACACTCACAGGCCCATTAAAACCGCTATCAAAGTTCCCCGGTCGATAATCATCGAAGCGTCGAGGCACATCTTGCAGTAAAGATTCAGCGTGGATCAAGCCATCATCCATCGCTAAAGCATATAAAAAGGGTTTCAATGTTGACCCCGGTGAGCGCCAAGCCGTGATCATATCGACATGACCAAAACGGCCATTATCTTGAAAATCGATTGACCCAATATAAGCTTTCACACTCATATCAGTATGATCTACTACCAATATCCCTAGCGATGTCTGCTTAGGAAGCTGGTTTTTCCAGTTAATTGCCATCTCTTCCAATTGGCGCTGCAACCCTGCATCAATGGTGGTTTCAATGACCGTTTCTTGTGCATCTTTGACAACTCGGCGCGCCAACAAAGGCGCAGAATTCGGATTTTTGCGTGGCGCTAACCAAATCTGTTCTTGTTTAATATCTTCAATTTTATCTGCTGGCCACACCTGATATTCCGCGAGTCTATCGAGCACTTTATCGCGTGCAGCTTGCGCTCTTTCGGGGTAACGGTCTGGCCTTAGTCGACTAGGTGCTTGTGGCAACACCGCAAACAATGCCGCTTCACCCGAGGTTAATTTATCAGGTGCTTTGTTTAAATAGACCCAACTGGCCGCACCGATACCTTCAATCGTACCTCCATAGGGAGCTCGGTTAAGATACATTTCCAGTATTTCATCTTTTGAATAGTGATATTCAAGTTGTGCAGTACGCCATAACTGTTTCAATTTCCCTGTTATGGTGCGGTCATGGGGATCGACTAACCGAGCAACTTGCATTGAGATCGTACTTCCACCAGAGACAATGCGCCCTGAACTGACGTCTTGCCACAATGCTCTCAGTAATGAAAATGGGTTAACACCGGGATGTTGATAAAAATGACGATCTTCGTAGGTCAATAATGCTTCGATAAACTCAGGGGAAACTTGATCCAGTTTTACGGGGTAACGCCATATTCCTTCTTTATCCGCAAAACGCCAAAGTGGTGTACCATCCTGGGCAACGACCGTGCGCGCCATCTCAACTTGTTTTATCGGCAATGGCCAAATCTTATCTGCCAGCAAAAATAAAAGAGGCAAAAAAATCACCAAGCAGAGCAAAACCAACCCAGCGCGTCGTAATCTTTTTTTCATAGATGGATATACCGCAAACAAATAGCCCTTATACCGAAATCATCACGCATCCAGTATAAGGGCTGATTAAAGATTAACGAACGACTTCTAATTGGCCGTTAGCTTTACCTACCGCACGCCATTCAGGAACATACATCGATTCCACTTGTGGAGCCGGGATAGAATATACCCCCGGTGTCACGGCACGCGCCAAATAGACTAATGTTGTCGGTCTATATTGCTCAACCTCAACGGCTGCCACAAAGCGATCATCCCGATATTCCATATGGTTGACTTGTGATTGTTGCATATCATCAATCACTTCCTGCAAGTTTGGCGCAGTTTCACTCAGATTAGCACTACTATTTGCTAAGTTCTGGTTTTCAAGCTCTAAGCCAGCAGGCAATAAATCAACCACTAAAGCATCAGGTACTCTTTGTGAAGCATTAACTTCTAATTTCACCACGACCATTTCACCTGTTCTTAAACGATCGAGTGAAATTGGACGACCTTGCAGATCTAAATATGTTCGTTTCACATTCAACACATTCGAACTTGGTGTTGGCGTATACAATGGATAACCCACTACGTTCAATTGGCCATACAACGTGTTCGTTCCTGTATTTTCGATGCTATAACCTGTTTTTAGCTGCTCTTTAGTTAAAAACTCATTGATAGGCTTATCTGAAGTCATCGGTGGTTGTTGACCATTAATGACCGCTTTCCATGGGGTTTCTGTATTATTCACATAATAACGTCCCGCCAAGTACAGCGCATTGCTCTCTTGAGTTGAGAAGTACTGTTGAGATACCAAGTTGTTTGAAAGCATTTGCAGTTTTTGATCACGTGCTTTTGTCATCAATTGGTATTCATTCAGTAACGCAACGATCATCGCATCATCACGAATGATTGAGCCATAATCCCCACTGTAGCTGTAACGAGCTCGCTGCTTTTTCAACCCATCAGCAATTACATTATCACCCCGTGTTTTATCGCCCATCAAATTTAAAGCGATACCCAACTGTACTAGTGGCAACCCACTATTGGCTTCCTGACTTCTTGAGTAGAGTTGTCGTAATGCTCCGAGAGGCGCCTTTTGCTGTGTTGCAAGTACTAAGCCCGCATAGGCTTGGGCTGCAAAACGTGCGGCTGATTGATCATCTACATAGGGGTAATTAATTTGATTACCATCTTGTAAATAGCTCAATAAACGACTATTAGCATTGGTTAATGCCTCTTTCGGCACCGCATAACCACGCTGATTTGCTCGGTTAAGGAAATCCGCAGCATATGCCGTTAACCAGTACTCTTCTCTACCGTTACGATCCCATAACGAGAAACCACCATCAGGACGTTGCATGCTTAATAAATGAGGGATCCCCAATTCAATGGCTTTGCGACGGTCATCATCTGTCTGCGATTTTATCCCTAACTTATTCAGCTCTGCTTGTGAAGAGTATAACGATGGATACAAGCCACTGATTGTCTGCTCAAGACAGCCATATGGATAAGCAAATAGCTCACGAATATAGCGGGCAATCTGCAATGGTGGACGGCTAGTTAGTAAAACTTGACCTTCGAGCGTATTAGGGGAGAGACCTTGTAAATTCTCGGTTGGTAATGACCATTGCTCACCCGGCTCAATAGCAACAGCATAAGAGACCGTTTCCGCAGGCTGTGCAGGGCGAACCCCAACTTTCCAACTATTGCTATACGCTTTCAATGATTCATCTGGCAAATCAATACCATTGATTGTCATTGAAACCTCACCCTGACCATAACCATAATCCGCGCGAACTGGCAACGTTACCGTTGTGCGTTTACCTTTCACTAAGGCTAGCTCTTTCGTGGCGGTTCCTTCTAATTTCACCATTCCAGAGGCTTTAAAAGTCACTGTCACATTTTGTGTATTGTCCGTCGTGTTAGTGAGATCTAATGCGAAGTAAGATTTATCACCACCAGCCATAAAACGTGGCATCGACATTTGAGTGATAAGCGGCGCCGCTACCACGACTTTACTATCAGCATGACCAAAATCCTTCTCATTCCATGCTTGAGCCATTACGCGCAACTCACCATTAAAATCAGGGATCGGTAAGCTAATTTCACCTTCACCATTTTTATCTAATGTGACAGGTGCCGCCTGTTCCGCAATGATTTGCACTTCTGTAAGTGGCTTCATTCCACCACGATCTAATGAAGTATCTTCACCATCACCACCAAAACGTAAATTTGCTAACTTACCTTGGCCTTCAATGAGGTGACCGTACACATCGTACTGATCGACACTGTAACGTTTACGACCAAAGAAGGCGTCATACGGATCGGGCGTTTTAAAATCAGTAATGTTCAACACGCCAGTATCCACAGCAGATAGCAATACATTGACTTTTTCAGGTAATGGCTTGCCATCTTGTGCCGTCGCTTTCACTTTAACGATAAGGTCTTGGTTTGGACGCATTTGGGTTGGTGCTGAGAGCGCTAATCCAATCTTGCGATTTTCATCCGCTAACGGAAGATGAAGTACCCCAATCGCTCGCTTAACCGTTGCCTCTTTCGAGTCATCTCCTGGACGAACAACGACCGCAGTAATGTATAGGTCATGGCGAGCCCACTCTTTATTCACTGGTACCTCAATTTCCATTCCTTTTTCAGGAACATCAATTTCTTGCCACCACAGTGGACCATTACTTGATTCAAGTAAAATATAACCTTTACCCGCTTTTGGTGATTCCACACGAACTTTTGCTTTTTCACCCGGTAAATAAGCCGGTTTATTTAAACTCAGCTTAACTTGATCAGGGCGCACAGCCCCATTACCGCCCGTATTGTCTTGCCATGAATAACCAGCCCAAAACGGTAGACTGGTGACTAATTGGTTATTTTCATTGATAACCTCAAGACGGAAGGCACCCCAATCAACAGGAAATGAGACTTTTGTTGTCTGACCTTGACTAATCTTGATGTTTTCATTGGCCATCACTAAATCTTTTTGATCATAGTTTGATGTCCAACCACCACTTTCAGACCAATTCCAATAATAATCACGGCGCTCATAAATTAGGCGTGCAGTTAAATTGTTGGCCTCTAATTTATTTCCGGCAGCATCAGCAAAGACAAGCTCAAACTCCGCTAAAGAATTTTCATCAACATTATAGCGTTGGGCATAGCGGTCAGTTCGATAATCATAAATTTCCTTTTTATTGAATAATGGGCGAATACCCACCATCTCTCTTGCTGGCCATACGGCTTGCTCAGCACGACGGGTCACCGGACGCCCGCCCGCCTCCAATAGACTGACTTGCGCAATAACTTTTATTGGGGAGCGTAAAGATTCCCAATTACTTTGTGGCACACTAATGGCGGTTTCACCCGTATCATCTAGCGTTAAATCGAATTCATCAAGCTTACGTTGCAACCCTTCTTCGCTCGCAAAACCAAATTCAAATCCAGGTAATTTAGCTACGGCTTCACGATCAGGACGAATAAATATTTGCCCTTGAAGTTCATTACCCGCAGCGGGTGCACCATATAAATAGCGGCCTTGAATATCAAACTCAACAGGCTGATTATTCAAAATAGGTTTATCTTTTGTAGTGACATCTAATGCCATGCGTTCAGGCATAAAGTCTTCAACATTGAATTTATAGTAACGTAGTGGTGACCCGTCACCTAAATCAAAGCGTAATGACCAGCCCCCCGTTTCCGCTGATTGAGGAATTTCATACTGGTATTGATACAAACCATCATGGTCTTTCTCAGGTTGCCACACAAAACTTCTAACAACCTGTCCATCCGTTTTTAAAACATCCACTTTAACAGGTTGCGCTTTAAGTGGATTTCCATCACCGTCGCGTAATAACCCATTAACCAATAACAGTTCACCTGGGCGATATAAGTCACGTGGCCCAAACACAAAAAATTGTTTTGCGTATCCAGTAGGGCCTGAAATATCAAATTCAGAGAGGTCTAAAGCAGGTTGAGTAAGGTCAATCATGCTCGTTTGCCCATCAAGGGTCGCTAGCAATAATTTTCCACCCGCTAATTTATCTAATTTGGCATGCCCCTCGCTATCAGTAGTCGCTTGGTTAACCAATTGACCTTTTTCATCAAGGATACGCAGCTCAACGCCTTTAAGGGCTGAACCTTTTGCGAGTGATTGCGTAAAAACATCAACCTGATCTTGATAGCTATGCAGTGAGACCCCTATGTCACTCAGGGTGAATACTGTTGCAGGGAACTGATAACTGTAGCTACCCGCTTTTTGCATGATAGCTAGGTAGACGCCGTCTTGCTGTAGCTCTTTAATATCTTTTAAAGGTAGTAAAACGGTTTGGCGAGTGTTTTTATCAGGATTGAGGTCAAAGCGCCCTGTATAAGCAAGTTCGGTTTTATTGAGAAACTCTTCTGAATACCAATATTCATAGTTACTACGGTATTGCCACATTGACAGAAATTGTGGTAATTGCTTTTCGTCAATACGGAAAAAATTCACATCGACTTTATCTACATTCAGCGCAATAACGGGCAATCCTTGTGCTACTTTGCTCGGTAATAAGGAGCCTTTGCTTGCAAAACCAACAGTTGGGATAATCTGTGCTGTTTGCAGTTTTTTCTCAAATGGTTGCTCTATCGTACGCCCATTTATCGCCTTAATCCCTGTATTTACTGTGAGATTTAACTCTCTTGATGGCGGTAAGTGACGAAAACGTAACTCCATTTTATTATCGGATAGTTCCCAAGCACCATCCAATTTTCCTGATTTCACATCAACTAAGTTTAAATATTGACTAAAATCTTGCTCCTCATATAGCGGCACAGAGAAGGTGACAACCATTGCGCTTGCCCCATCTAGTTGCAACTCAGAGGCATCAAGAATAGTTAACTCTTTACCCGCATAGCGCTTCATCATTTCAGCTGCTGATAATTTCGGCGTAGCTCCCTTTGCCGCCGCTAACGGTGCCGTTTGAATCACTTTTTCTGTCGTTGCACTTTTTTCGGCTACGACGCTGTTTTCTTTACTATTTGTGTTGTCTGAATTATCACAACCTGTTAGTGCAATAACTGAGGCTAATGCTGCTACAATATAACGTTTTTTTGTTTTTAGACCCGCCAATGAAGCCCAACGAATATGTTGATTCATGACCGATTCTTCCTTTTATAGTTAATATATGGTGCTTTTACTTCCATCTATAAGTTGGAAGCTACAGAAATCTTGGCTGGATGTTAAAATAAGCAAAGACTGAGATAGTGCGTAAATCGGTTACACAATTTAACAGATTGTGCGATTAGTACCTATAAGACAAAGCGGAAAAAACCCTAACTATTTTAGGCTCTGTTGCTAAGTTTGAATGCCCCATTATGCTAAGTTAACCAGCCCCCTACGGAAGCTTACCTCATGAATGCATTTAAAGGTCGTCATTTCACCGATATTATCATCCTTTGAACTGTGCGTTGGTATTGCTGTAACTCGACGGACCTTAATCATTGGCATTTGGACGAAACTTATATCAAAGTGAATGGGAAATGGACGTACCTTACCGTCGAGGGCACACCATTGAATTTTATCTCTCACCACGTCGTAATACCAAAGCGGCTTATCGATTTTTAAGAAAAATAGTCAATCGAGTCAAAAAATGGCAAATCTCCAGAGTTATCAATACAGATAAAGCCGCACCCTATGGTTGAGCACTTAACCTTCTAAAAGAAAAAGGAAAATGTCCTGCACATGTAGAGCATCGACAAATCAAATTTCACAATAATGTGATTGAGTGTGATCACGGAAAATTGAAGCGCGTGACAAATCCCACCTTAGGTTTTAAGTCCCTCAATACGGCTCATGCAACCCTTAAAGGGATTGAAGTGATGCGAGCGCTTCGTAAAGGTCAGGTTGAGCATTTTTACTATGGTCAGCCCTTAGGCGAAGTGCGTCTAATGAATCGAGTTTTTGACCTATAATTCACTTTGAGCTGAAAAACTCAACGTCATCTCTTTATTTGCAACAGTGCCGCCCAACAACGATTTAGTTAGAAACAGAAAGTAGCCATTTTAGCTCAACACAACAGCTCCACCTATTGCAAATTTTAGAAAAAAATGCATTAATTAAGGTAAATTTTACATATGGAATGAAATATCTATGTCAGAAATGATTTACTTAACGCTAAAGGGAAACAAGCAAGGGCTTATTTCTGCGGGTTGTTCCAGCTATGATTCAATTGGTAATAAGTATCAGAAAGGTCATGAAGATCAGATACTTGTCTACTCAACAATCTATGATCTAGCACGAAAACAAAATGTATCTCACGCGCCATTCATCTTGATAAAAGCCGATGACAAATCCTCCCCCCTTCTGGTATCTGCAATTTCAAATAATGAGATTTTAGACTGCCTTTTTGAATATTATCGTGTAGATAAAAGTGGGGTAATGATCCCTTACAAAAAAATTCGACTCACTAAAGCATCCATCATCCGTATTACAAATGAGTCACCGAACTCGTTAACTGAAAATGAAATGCAACCATTTGAAAAAGTGTCACTGATATACGAAAGTATTACTTGCACACATAACACTGCAAACACTTCAGGCTATAGCATCAGAAACGAATCAGTTATGTAGGTATGACAATGAAAATCAATGATGTGTACTTTAATAGATTCGACGTTCCCATAGTAAGTTCTCCAAACCCTTACAATGATTCATTAATAGATGACCCTGTTAAAATCTTTATTGTTGTTAATTACAATTGGAAGATGGGCCATACAGGTATGGTGGTTGGAGAAGGTGAGGATGCTCTTTTATATGACCCATCAGGCGGTTATTCTGAATGCCTTTCCAGAGAATGCTACAATAATAATGAAGCATTGCGAGCGCCACGTGGTTCAGGTGAATTTTTCGAATATCCTGAATTTAATTGGGATGATTACCTTTCTTTTCAGTTGTGGGATGGCCCTGACGTTCAGATAATTGAATTTGTAGTGCCTAGAACTCAAGCAGAAAAAATAAAAGAGCTAATTTTTGAGCATGGGGGAGCAGGGTGGGCTATGTGTGCAGAAACCGTGTTCAATATACTTAAAGAAAGTGGCGGTATATTTGACTCTTTGGATAAAAAGTTCTTCTTCCGCGAAGATCCTTGGAATCTCAGAGAAAAATTAATTGACCTTCACTACCCTAAACGTAGGGAGCTCATATCAGGTGCTTATTAAATCTAATTTTTTTATCACATTAATATCACTGTTTATAAGTATTATTTTTTTTTACTTAGAAACAGTTCATGAGTTTTTCTTTAAACTTTATCCCCATTCTGTTAATTCTAAAATAGTTATTGAAATACAAAAATCACTATCATATTCATTTTCTTTGTATCTGATTGCTCTCGCTTTAATAATGCCACTTTTCTTTAAGAAAATTAATATTAATATGTTACATCGCTTTATCATATATTTTTTAATACCTTATATTATCAATTTGATTGTTTGGTATTTTAATGGATATCAAACTAATATTTACAAATATAATTCAGTAATGATTTCTGATTTTTTCTTTACATCCTATGTCATACACTTCATTTTTATTATTCCTATCGTCGCATATTTACTAGATTACACCTTTCGTTTTAGAATAAAAAAGTGAATGCATTCGGGCTACCTTGAACTGCCCAGCACCTACCATGCCAATAAAAAAGGAATTGTTGCAAATAAAGAGATGATATTGAGTTTTTCAGGAGAAGAAAGGCTGGAAACTCTACTTTATACCGCTACTGAAGAAAGGGAAGAGATCAAAATGTAAAAACTCTCTTAGGTACTAAGATAATTTGCAAGTTTACAGATGAAAATAAAATGATAAAATCACTGGAGTTAATAAATAAAGTAATTAAATTACACCTAAGAGTTAATTCAATTAGAAAAAGGTTGGCAGGTTTTTATCTACTTTCATTTCTTGTCCTGTTTTTGGTGTTTATTCTGAGTATTAATGGGAGCACTAATAAATTTATGAGCCAACAAAACGTAATACCTCAGACTCAAGCAGATAATGTTAAAGTTTAGAAAAAACACCATTGATAATACTATTGCTCATGATAATGCCATGAATAACGACACCTATAAACGTAACTAACTTATTTATAATAAATTTTCATTATTATTTTAAGTGCTGCCCTAGATAATATTAGTTATCTAGAGCAGATCCTAATTATTTATCACCTGTGACGTATGAAAGTTCTTATCAGAAAAATATCCTAATTTTGTTGTGCTGGATATTCATGCTATTAGATTTATTTTTTTCATTAATTATAGTGTTAGGAAGTAGGGATGGTAGAGTTGTACAAATATCAACCCATGCCTTTTTATTCCTAGCTTCCAGAACATAACAAGTATTATTTGTGTTGACCGCAATTAAATTACCAGTCATTACTGTTGATGAAATATCAATAGAATTTATATCACACAGGGAACAAACAACTCTGTTCACTTTTTTTTCATAAAAAAATATGAAAAAAACCACCCAAAAGGAAGTAATACAATGACATTTTTTGTTCGTAAATTAAATTGTTTTTAGTTTCATCCACATGGATCTCACTTACTAATCTAATTACTTTTTTTCATACTATTTTCCTTGTATATTAATTTTCTAAACTAGATCATCATAATAAATATGAATTAATTATTACATGCTCAGTTATTCCTTACAACTAATTTCAACGGGCTTGTTGCAAATAATAAATCAGCGTGTTTTTTTGCTCAAAGCTCATTGAGTGTTTCAGACGAAAACAGTTTCTACATTGAATAATCGATTGATAAAGGTAGATCGCTTCCACATCCGAAATTGTACTTGAGTGCATACCCATACGGTTTTTAACATGCGACAAAACAACACTAGGAGATGGGAGTGGAAACATTAAGAAGGTTCTTTGAGCTTAAGCTCCACAAATCTAATGGTAGCGAGTTTCAACGTTTGGTAGAAACCATCATGACATATAGACATCAGGCAGAATTTCGACAAGTAAAACCAAATGGAAGGCTGGGTGATGGTGGAAATGATGGGTGGATCCCAAATGAAAATATTTACATGCAAATCTTTGCCCCAGACGATTTAAGCAAAAGCGCTTATGTAGCCAGTAAGAAACTTAAAATGGACTTCATGAAAATATTAGAATCCTGGAGTCCGAGTCATCCAATGAAAGAGTATTGGTTTATTGTGAATGACAAATACAACGGCTTATCTCCACAAGTCCAAAAGGCTATACAAGAACTCGAAAGTGAATCTAATGTGAAAACAAAAGTAATTAGGGCAAAGTTACTGGAATTTTATTTTCAGAAACTTGATTTACAGACTAGAAAAGATATCGTTGAATTCCCTTCAAGTGACATTGCGAAGTACCAGAGGTTGTTAAATTCTTTATGTTGGAATTTATCGACCCTGTAAATAATTCTGTGTATTTGCCTTTTATAAAATGTGGCCGTTTAGGTGGTCACCGAACTCAATAATAAAACGACTCATTGCCTGTTTCCAGTTTTGAATTGGCATACTCCATTTTTTAGAGGCCGATTCAATCGCTAAATCAATCACTTTCCGTACAGAGTCATCACTGGGGAAGACCTTACGTTTCTTAATGGCATGACGGATAACGCTGTTTAATGACTCGATGGCATTGGTTGTGTAAATCGCTTTACGAATATCATCAGGGTAAGCAAAAAATGTATTCAAGTTTTCCCAATATGCGTACCAACTTTTACTCATTTGTGGGTATTTTTTATCCCATATAAGGGCGAATTTCTCCAGTGCCATCAACGCAGACGTCTCTGTTGCTGCACGATAGACCGTTTTTAGCCCTGCGGTCACGGCCTTGTAATCTTTCCAAGAAACGTACTTTAAGCTGTTACGCACCATGTGAATGATGCAGAGCTGAATTTGTGTTTGAGAATAAACGCTATTTATCGCCTCTGGGAAGCCTTTTAAACCGTCTACACAGGCAATCAGGATATCTTGAACACCGCGATTTTTAAGTTCAGTAAGCACCGATAACCCAAATTTAGCCCCCACATTTTCTGCCATCCACATGCCCAAAAGTTCTTTATGCTCTTCAGTATTAATGGCGAATGCAAGAAAAACAGACTTATTGATAACGCGGCCATCGTGACGCACTTTGATAACAATGCAGTCAAGATAAACAATGGGATACAGCGATTCTAGTGGTCGGTTTTACCATTCTTGGACTTGCTCTTTAACGGCATCGGTGACTTTTGAAATTAGGGCCGGAGAAACATCTGCATCGTACATTTCCTTGAACGTGGCCACGATTTCACCGGGAGTCATCCCTTTCGCGTAGAGGGATAAAATTTGGCTGTCCATCTGAGTGATGCGAGTTTGGTTTTTCTTAATCAACTGAGGCTCAAAGCTGCTTTCACGGTCG
>NZ_JAMPOG010000001.1:0-82626 GCF_028480065.1 Providencia sp. PROV189 | reverse complement strand
GCGAGTGAACTGATTGAGGTCAGCTTCGGTTTTAATGCCTTTTGCAAATTCTGCAGCAAGGGCTTTTCATTTTTTCTCATCCATAATATGCCTGCTTTGTTGTTGGATTTAACCTATCAAAAGCAGGCAAATACACAATTTAAATTACAGTCTCCCCTTCACATCAACAAAACAGGGCGCCTGTCACATCACTGGAGGGAAATAAGTTCTTCTTGGCTTAGCCCTGTACTTTCCATAATTAACTCAAGGCTAATTCCATTTTTTAAAAGTGTTCTAGCGGTGGCAAGATTTGCCTCATGTTTGCCTTTTTCAATGCCTTTTTCAATACCTTTTTCAATGCCCTCTTCCAGACCTTGTTGATGCCCTTTTTCCCAGCCTGCTTTTACACCTTTATCTTGCAAACGTTGTGCAATATTCATAATAACCTCTTGATGCTTTTCAGTTTTTTCACTCAACTGTTGGACTATTTTCTCAACATTTTCTGCATCCATCGTAAAAAATAGATAGTTGAGAATAGTGATGACATCGCTATCAGTATTATAGTGATTATTGAGCGCTTGAGCCAATAGGGAGATCACATGCTCACTTTCCTCCCGCAAATGCTTATGTTTCATAGCCAATTCCATAATTGCAACCTTACGATAATTAACAATTTCATTATCATCAATAACCGTGACATCGACTAAAGGAAAAGAACGTGTGTACAAGATATTAGCCACATCCGCGAGAGGAAAACAGTCAGTCCATAATTGTGAATATGGATAAGGTGAACTCTCCCCGTGATAAAACAAAACAGGTACGACTAGCGGCAAGTTCTTATGCCCTTGTTGCAAATGCTGATTCATCGCTAAAAATGCATAATGCATTAATCGCCATGCCATCAATTTGTCTGGTGAAGATTGATGTTCGACGAGTAAGTAAATATACCCTTCTCCTTCTGTCGTTTGAACTGAATACAACACATCTGATAATCGTGAACGCAATTGTTTGTCTATGAAAGAAGAATTAGTGAGAGTTAATGTTTCAAAATCACATAATGCATGAATATGCTCTGGTAAATGAAAATGAAAAAAATCTTTAGCATTTTCTATTTGCGCCATGAAACCTTTAAATGCCGCATCGTGAGCTGAGTGTCGTTGTACTTTCTTCATTAGCGAACCTTATCTAAGCAGACCTATAAAAATCATTGTGATATTTATTTGCAGGCGATTTTGGTGATTGCCTTAGAAGGGAGCATCGTATTTTAAATGACCACTATAACTCGTCATATATTAAGTCGTTACTGACTACACTCACACTAGCCATATCGTTATCGACACAGCAATATTTATGACTTTAAACTATTTAACCATCAATATGGACGATGTACCCTACTATTTGTCATTACATGACAAACCTATCATCTCAATACTGAAAAGGTCATTAGTCGCTCAATTAACTCACGACAAAAGTTTCTCTGAAAAATAGCATGATTCTGAAACGCTATATGTAATGACGCTCGCTGCTTAGGTTATTTAAGCTATTGGTCTAATGAGGGATACCCCACAGTGGGCCACTAACCCACTGCAGAAGCTTATTTGGTGTTTTTAATTGGGATTGAATCACGTAACCAACTGCCTAACTTACGTTGATAGAAAGGTTGAATATGTTCAGTAATAAAATGGCTAATACCCTTTTCTGCTTCATTAACTAAACAAAAATCAATGGACTCATTATCGTCTAAATATTCACACGCTAATGTTCCCGCTTGATGAATAATCTCATCGATATTCTCAGTTCCTGGCACAAACTCTAATGCCACCATTAAAATAGCTTCATCACCCTCTTGGTTTTCTTCTTGGGCAGATACTAAAAAGGCTCGGCGTACCACCTTATGCTGTTTAAAACATTCAGTTAAGACCCCTACTAATGCTTCAGGCTCTTCTTCAAGTGCGCTTAATTTTAACGATGCCCCTTGAGGAATAACCAACTCAGTAAATTCGATATTGTTATCGTTGCTAAAAGGTTTATTCGATTCGGATTGCTGCGACATGCTTATGCCTCATAGAAAAATAATTAACCCTATAATAAAAAAACGGGCACGAAAAGTCGCCCCCTTCGTCCCCGCTAATGTTTATTAAGATAAAACTTTTTAGCCTGCTTTTTTCATCAGTAAGTTTGCTATCGTTCTTACACCAATTCCCGTTGCACCTTCAGCCCACAGGCTCACTGGTGATTTACGGTACGTTGCTGAACAATCAATATGCACCCAGTTTTGACGATAATTCTCAACAAAATGGGATAGGAATGCGGCTGCGGTACTTGCACCTGCTGTATGGGATGGTGCAGCAATGTTATTTAGGTCTGCAAACCCCGACGGCAATTGCTGGCGGTGGAATTCAGCCAGCGGTAAGCGCCAAAACAGTTCAAACTCTTCATTTGAAGCATCCATAAGCTCAGCAACCAGTTTATCATCAAAGCTAAGCACTGAATGATAGTCGTTGCCAACTGCGGTTTTTGCAGCCCCCGTTAAAGTTGCCGCATCAATAATCAGCGATGGTTGCTCTTTACTTGCATCAATCAAGCCATCAGCCAAAACTAAACGACCTTCTGCATCTGTGTTCATCACTTCAACAGACTTGCCATTGCGGTAACGGATGATATCACCTAATTTAAAGGCATTACTGCTAACCATATTGTCAGCCAAGCAAAGGAACAATTTAACGCGTTTTTTCAGACCACGATTAATAGCGAGTGCCAGAGAACCAACCAGCGTTGCTGCCCCACCCATATCTGCTTTCATTGAGTTCATGGATGATGAAGGTTTGATACTATAGCCACCTGAATCAAATGTGATCCCTTTCCCAACTAAGCAGGCAAAAACAGCCGCGTGGGGGTTGCCTGTAGGGTTGTAATCTAACGCTAATAAAGCAGGCGCACGGCTTGAACCACGACCTACCGTATGAATACCTGCATACCCTTGCTCAAGTAGATCATCACCTTTAATGATACGGTAACTGATATCTTCGGCATTAATATGACACAACAAATCAATCGCACGTTGCGCCAGTTGCTCTGGCCCTAACTCATCCGCTGGCGCATTGATCACATCGCGTACCCAATCAATTGTACGGATACGGTTTTCTAATTCTTGGCGATCCGCTTCTGGCAAAACTGGCCACTCTATTGTTCTTGCCCCTTTTGGTGCACGAAAACCTTGCCAAAATGCCCAACTTTTTTCTAGATCCCAACCTTCACCCGTTAAAGAAACATTACGAATACCTTGGCTATCCAATTTACGCCCTGCACTTTGTACCGCGCACAACTTACCCGGATGCTTTAAATGAATAGTTATTCCTTTATCGCCAGAACTCACTAACGCCCCTTCACCCCAACAAGGTGCCGCGGCTTCAAATGAAATCATTACTGGCATAATTTGTTTTGTCATCGTTTCTCCCACTTTATCTGTATCTGTTTTTTACAGGCAGCTCTTGTCTAAATCAGTCGCTGATAGAAGTAACTTAACCGATTAACGGCCAAATAGGTATCAAGATAGTGCTCATAAATAAAAACCGGACGAGTTGCCCGGTTTATCTATCAAATTTGAAAATTATTCGAACTCATCCAACCAAACCAATAAAATGGCTTCTAAGATTTTCTCGTTGGATTTTTGTGGATCATCGTCGAACTCTTCTAATTCACAAATCCATCGGTGCATATCCGTAAAGCGCACAGTTTTTGGATCCAAATCAGGATACGCATCGTACAGTGCTTCACCGATTTCTCGGCTATTCGACCATTTAAGGCTCATATTTGCTTCCCCACACAGCGGATTATATCAGTATTAATGCTCACGAGCGTGATTAATTGTATATTTTGGGATCTCAACAACCAAATCTTCGTCAGCGACCAAAGCTTGGCAGCTTAAGCGACTTTCTGGTTCTAATCCCCATGCCTTATCCAGCATGTCATCTTCTAATTCGCTGCTCTCTTCGAGAGAATCAAAGCCTTCGCGAACAATACAGTGACAAGTTGTACAAGCACATGATTTTTCACATGCATGTTCAAGTTCAATGCCAACTCGCAATGCTGCATTTAAAATTGACTCGCCCTGTTGTGCATCAACAACTGCACCTTCCGGACATAATTCTGTATGAGGTAGAAAAACTATTTTAGGCATAATTATATCTCATCCACAGATTGGCCTGATAACGCTTGGCGAATAGAAGCATCCATTCGACGCGCCGCAAACCCCTGTGATTGCTTATCCAGTTGTTTAATGGCATTTTCAATAGCAGTAGAGTCTGTGCCTTCTACTGCTTCAATTAATATATTGACGGCATTATCAATCGCTGACTCTTCGTCGGGAGTCAATAGATTAGCATCTTGCTCTAATGCACTAGTCAAACTCTCAAGCACTCTTGCTGCTTCAACTTTTTGTTCCGCTAAACGGCGCGCATTTAAATCATCTTGCGCATTAGTCATTGAATCTTTAATCATGCTTGAAATTTCAGTATCAGTTAACCCATATGAGGGCTTCACCTGAATAGAAGCGGCTACTCCCGTCGATTTTTCCATTGCACTGACGCTTAACAAGCCATCCGCATCCACTTGGAAAGTGACACGAATATGAGCACCACCAGCAGCCATTGGCGGAATATCGCGTAATGAAAAACGTGCTAATGAACGGCAATCTGAAACCATTTCACGCTCACCTTGTACCACATGCACAGACATCGCTGTTTGTCCGTCTTTAAACGTCGTAAACTCTTGGGCACGTGCTACAGGTATCGTGGTATTACGAGGGATAATTTTTTCGACTAATCCCCCCATCGTTTCAAGACCTAACGACAATGGGATAACATCTAACAGCAACATGTCACTATCAGGCTTGTTGCCCACTAAAATATCAGCTTGGATGGCAGCACCAATGGCTACTACTTTGTCAGGATCAATCGAAGTTAATGGTTGTTTACCAAAAAATTCACCAACCTTATTTCTGACTAAAGGCACGCGGGTAGAGCCACCAACCATCACCACATTTAACACGTCATCAGCATCTACTTGTGCATCTTTCAATGCACGACGGCAGGCCATTAATGTGCGTTTCACATGGTTTTGTATTAACTGTTCAAACACCTCACGCTGAATTTCTCCTTGCCATTGTGGCAATGAAATTTGTGCGGTTTCAGCCTCACTAAGTGCGATTTTCGCTTCGGTTGCAGCATTCAGTAATTGACGATTTAAATGGTGGTCACCTTGTGTCTGAATACCTGCTTGCTCGGCAATCCATTTGGCTAATGCTTGGTCAAAATCATCGCCGCCCAGTGCGGTATCGCCCCCTGTAGCAAGGACTTCAAACACACCACGACTTAGGCGCAAAATAGAAACATCAAATGTTCCGCCTCCTAAATCATAAACAGCGATGACCCCTTCTTGGCCTGAATCAAGACCATAGGCAATAGCCGCCGCTGTCGGTTCATTTAATAAACGGAGAACATGTAAACCGGCAAGGCGGGCTGCATCTTTTGTTCCTTGGCGTTGTGCGTCATCGAAATAAGCGGGGACGGTGATCACGACACCATCCATTTCTCCGCCTAATGTTTCTTCCGCTCTCTTTGCTAGCGTTTTTAAAATATCTGAAGAAACTTGGATCGGATCAACTTGCCCTGCCGCCGTTTGAATAAAAGGAAGCCCATTTTCACTAGCAGTGAAACGATAAGGTAGGTCGGGATAACGTTGTTGGATGTCAGCCAATGAACGCCCCATCATTCTTTTTACCGAAATAATGGTATTAACAGGGTCACGCTCTGCTAGCTGTTTTGCCGCCCAGCCCACTTGTTTATTATCGGATTGATAATTGACGACCGATGGTAGTAAATAACGCCCATCATGATCAGGTAAAGCCGTTGCTTCACCGCTACGTACCGTGGCGACCAAAGAGTGAGTCGTACCAAGATCAATCCCCGCCGCCAATTTACGTTGATGTGGTGCGGCTGTCATGCCTGGTTCGCTGATTTGAAGTAAAGCCATAATCGTTTCTCTTAAAAATCATCCAGTAAACGTTCTTCGAGTTGTTCAGCTTGTTGCTGTAATTTATCGAGAAAACGCAATTTACGTACCGTATCTGCCGCCAATTCCCACTGTGCACTATCGAGTTGCTCAACCATCAATGCGGAACGTGTTTTTTGCATTTGTTTTACTTTCGTCATGAACGCTGTAAGCAAATCAGTCGCATTATTATGGTGCTCAATATTATCGAGCTCTTCTCGTAGCTCTAATTGCTCCATTAAGAATGCAGTGTCGTGCATAGTATGTTGTTCGTTATTAATATCAATCCCTTGTAGTAATAACATATATTCGGCACGTTTTAGTGGATGACGAAGAGCTTGGTAAGCCGCATTGATCGTTGCCGCTTGTTGAAGCGCTTGCATTTTTTCCTGTTCCGTACAGGCAGCAAAGCGATCTGGATGGTATTGGCGCTGTAGCGATTGAAAACGTTGCGTTAATTGTTCATTATCGATCGCATAGTTGGGCGTTAACCCAAAAAGAGTAAAATAATCCATAAGTACTTAGTTTCTCGAACTGACGCACTCATGCACTTCGTCTAGTTAGCTATCAAAACTCACTCACAATGTTAAATAATCAGCGCGAATATTCGCTTTCGATAGGTGTCAGGAGCCACGAAATGCATTAGTTAAAAATATTGCCTATAAAAAGACATTATACGTGAAAGCTTTCACCACAACCGCACTCACTGCTGACATTGGGGTTATTGAATTTAAAACCTTCATTTAAGCCTTCTTTGACAAAATCTAGCTCAGTACCGTCTAAGTAGACAATGCTTTTACCATCAACGATCACTTTGACACCTTTATCTTCAAAAACGGTATCTTCTTCATTGATAATATCTGCAAATTCGAGAATATAGGCCATGCCTGAGCAACCTGATGTTCTGACACCAAGGCGTAAACCTTCACCTTTACCACGGCTTGCGAGGAAAGCTTGAATACGTTGCGCAGCACTTTCTGTTAGAGAAATAGACATTGCGAACCTCACTATAGAAACAAACAAGGCAGATACTCACTAATTGGTAGCATCCGCCTTAAAAATTAATCAATTATACCGACCGATGTTTTCATCACACGGATTTTAGTTATTTATGTCCATGTGCCCATTAGCCGGAATTAAAGCCTTATTTGCCTTGGCGTTTGCTTTTATAATCCGCAATGGCTGCTTTAATTGCATCTTCAGCAAGAATCGAACAGTGAATTTTCACTGGTGGTAATTCTAGCTCTTCAGCGATAGCTGTATTTTTAATCGCTTCGGCTTCATCTAAGCTTTTACCTTTCATCCACTCAGTGACAAGTGAACTTGAAGCTATTGCTGAGCCACAGCCGTAAGTCTTGAAACGCGCATCTTCAATGATTCCATTATCATTTACTTTGATTTGCAGTTTCATCACATCACCACAAGCTGGCGCGCCAACCATCCCGCTACCTACGCTTGGGTCGTTATTGTCGAATGAACCCACATTACGTGGATTTTCATAATGATCGATGACTTTTTCACTATATGCCATTTTTAAACTCCTGAAACTGTCTGATTAATGGTGAGACCATTCGATGCTGTTAAGATCTACGCCGTCTTTGAACATTTCCCATAAAGGAGACAGTTCACGTAAGTGGCCAATTGCGCCATGAATCTGTTTGATTGCATAGTCAATTTCTTCTTCTGTTGTAAAGCGACCTAAAGAAAAACGAATAGAACTGTGAGCAAGTTCATCATTCATTCCAAGGGCACGTAGAACATAAGAAGGTTCTAGGCTTGCAGAAGTACATGCAGAGCCAGATGATACCGCTAAATCTTTAAGAGACATCATCAGCGATTCACCTTCAACATAGTTGAAGCTGACATTCAGAATGTGTGGAGCACCGTTCTCTAAATCACCATTGAGGTAAACTTCTTCAATATCTTTAATGCCATTCCAAAGACGCATGCGCAGTTTACGTAAGCGTGCTGACTCCTCAGCCATTTCTTCTTTTGCGATACGGTAAGCCTCACCCATCCCAACGATTTGATGGACAGGTAATGTACCAGAACGCATACCACGCTCATGACCACCACCGTGTTGTTGAGCTTCAAGGCGAACACGTGGTTTTCGACGCACATACAAAGCACCGATACCCATAGGGCCATACAGTTTATGTGCAGAGAATGACATCAAATCCACTTTCAGAGTGGACAGGTCGATAGGGAGTTTACCAACACTTTGAGTGGCGTCGACATGGAAAATAATGTTGCGGCTACGGCACATTTCACCGATGGCTGCGATATCTTGAACGACACCAATTTCATTATTCACATGCATAATAGAAACAAGGATAGTATCGTCGCGTAAAGCAGCTTCTAAATCTTTCAGGTCAATCAAACCATTGCTTTGTGGTGCAAGGTAAGTCACTTCAAACCCTTCACGCTCAAGCTGGCGGCAGGTGTCTAAAACTGCTTTGTGCTCTGTTTTACAAGTGACAATGTGCTTGCCTTTCTTTTGATAGAAATTAGCGGCACCTTTGATAGCTAAGTTATCAGATTCTGTTGCACCTGAAGTAAAGACAATTTCGCGTGGATCGGCATTCACCAATTCTGCGATTTGATTACGTGCAATATCAACGGCCTCTTCTGCTTGCCACCCAAAACGGTGAGAGCGCGAAGCGGGGTTACCAAAAATGCCGTCCATTGTTAGACATTGCATCATTTTTTCAGCAACACGTGGGTCAACCGGTGTTGTTGCTGAATAATCAAGATAAATCGGTAATTTCATTGCTCACTTACTCCAAAAGACAAAATTGTCTTCATTTTCTAACGATACCTATGATGATCATTCATTCGAACCCCATCACTTTGTGTATCAACTGCAATTTATTAAAATATTATATAATTAAGCACGGACATTAATAATCGTTTCAGGTGAAAGACCACCTAATGTTGCCCGACGTTTTTCGTTATCTTGTCTATCGGCGACATCTATGACTTCTTGATTTTTCACTAATTCATCAAGGCTAATGCTGCTTAGGAAGCTTGTGATCCTATCGCTCAAATCACGCCACAGCGCATGCGTTAGACAACGGTCACCATTTTGACAACCTTCTTTGTTGCCTTGACAACGTGTCGCATCAACAGATTCATCAACCGCGGCAATTACTTGAGCAACAAAAATTTGATCAGCATCGCGGCCTAGCAAATAACCACCACCTGGGCCACGAACACTCGAAACAAGCTCGTTTTTGCGTAGACGAGCGAAAAGTTGCTCAAGATAAGAGAGGGAAATTCCCTGACGCTCAGAAATATCAGCTAAAGGTACAGGCCCTGTCTGAGAGTGTAATGCGACATCTAACATCGCCGTTACTGCATAACGCCCTTTGGAAGTGAGTCTCATAACATATACTCCGTGGTAAAATATTGCCCAATTGTGACATTCCCGACTAATTTAGTCAACTATTTACCTGACTAATTTACTCAAGTATTTTTCACGGAGTGATAACTCATTTTTTTGCCCATTTTTCCATTGAAGTCAGGATACCTCGTAAAATATGTAGCTCCTGAGTTTCAATGTGTGCACGGGTGTATAAACGTCTCAATTTATTCATAATTAGGCCCGGATGCGCCTTACGAATAAACCCTGATTCATTCAACACACTTTCAAGATGCACATAAAAACGCTCAATATCTTCTACCGGCGGATATTCTACCTCATCCTCCTCCGAGTTCACTGCGTTTTTTTCCTCTAGGGCTAAATAGGCCATGCGAATTTCGTAACTGACCAACTGAACCGCCATCGCAAGGTTTAATGAACCATATTCAGGATTGGTAGGTATATAAAGATGGTACTGGCATTTTTGCAGCTCTTCATTGGTCAGCCCAATACGCTCACGGCCAAAAATTATGGCAACAGGCGCCGTTTTCGCTTGCATCACTGATTTTTCGCCACATTCACGCGGTGCAACCATCGGCCAAGAAAGTGTCCGAGAGCGCGCGCTCGTGCCAATGACTAATTTACACCCTTCTAGAGCTTCATCCAATGAATTGACTATCGTGGCATTGCCAATAACATCGCTGGCTCCTGCAGAAAGCGCAATCGCATGCGAGTCAGGCTGTACTTGTGGATTAACGA
Organism: Providencia sp. PROV189; assembly: GCF_028480065.1. Classification (NCBI taxonomy): domain Bacteria; kingdom Pseudomonadati; phylum Pseudomonadota; class Gammaproteobacteria; order Enterobacterales; family Morganellaceae; genus Providencia; species Providencia sp. PROV189. The sequence goes on along the minus strand of NZ_JAMPOG010000001.1, from coordinate 72,476 downwards.
GATAAAGGTTGGATAAACCCATGGTTTTCATGGCTCTAGCAGTAGAGCCCATATTGCCAGTGTGTGAGGTCTCAACAAGGATAATGCGGATATTGTCTAACATGGTTTAGTCGTTTTTCTAAAAAATAATCGCAAGAGTCTAACACAAAATTGCTTATTGTGACGAACATCTATATAATCCGCCCACTCAAAGTTTTTCGTTCTTTAACATTCCAGTGGAAAAAGCCCATGCATCCGATGCTAAATATCGCCATACGTGCTGCGCGTAAGGCTGGCAACCACATAGCAAAAAGCTATGAAACGCCTGACAATGTTCAAATCACTCAAAAAGGCTCTAACGATTTCGTCACCAACGTTGACCGTGAAGCAGAACATTTAATTATCGAGGTCATCCGTAAATCTTATCCTGACCACACTATCATTACTGAAGAAAGTGGTGAGTTACTTGGTAAAGAAGATGATATTCAATGGGTAATTGATCCACTGGATGGCACTACTAACTTCACAAAACGTTTCCCTCACTTTGCTGTTTCTATCGCGGTTCGTATTAAAGGCCGTACAGAAGTCGCCGCTGTTTACGATCCTATGCGTAACGAGTTATTTACCGCTGTTCGTGGTCAAGGCGCACAATTAAATGGTTATCGCCTACGTGGTGCCGATGCTCGCGAACTCGATGGCGCGATCGTGGCAACCGGTTTCCCCTTTAAGCAAAAACAGCACGCCGTTGTGTTCATGAACATCATGAGCAAAATGTTTGAGAGCTGTGCAGACTTCCGCCGTACAGGCTCAGCGGCTCTTGACTTGTGTTACGTCGCTGCGGGTCGTGTCGATGCTTACTATGAAATTGGTTTAAAACCATGGGATTTCTTAGGTGGTGAACTGATCATGCGTGAAGCTGGCGGTATTATGACGGATTTTGTTGGCAACCATAATTACTTAGCTTCAGGTAATATTGTTGCGGGTAGCCCACGCATTGTTAAAGAGATTTTATCTGTGATGCGTGAAGAATTATCCGAGTCACTGAAACGTTAATGATTTAATAAAGGTGTTGGGGCTTCCCCCAATGCCTTTAATTCTCCCCTCTCATATAACCCACCATAAGATAACTCAATTTGATAGAAAGCATTTTAGTGTCACGTTTTTTACTATCGATTACACCACCAAAATGCCTTCTTGTTAGTGATTTTGGATTGTTCATTCACTTCAGATATATATCTAACCCTGATATTTAGGAACAAACCCAAGTTAACCTTATGATTGTGCTACAACTTTCGGTCTAATAAACAAAGCAGGGATCGCCAATAGTGCCATTAAATAAAAGACTAAACCGTGATTGTCTGGCACACGCTCATAGATAGCCCCCACCACAACAGTGATGATAGCTAAACCGCCCCCTGTTGCTAATGCTGAATAAACACCTTGTAATGGAATAATTTCATTTTCTTTTCGAGCACTGATAAAACGCATTGCAGCGAGGTGGCATACGGTAAAGGTTCCGCTGTGCAATATCTGAACAACAATAAGGACTGGTAGTGAGGTAAATGCCCCCATTAGCCCCCAACGAATGATGCCGCTGATGGCAGATAACAAAAGTAGATTTCGTGAACTCCAACGACGAAATAGTTTGTTACTCAACATAAAAACCACAACTTCAGCGACAACGCCAAGTGCCCAGAGGCGACCTATAACGATGTCAGAATAGCCTGCTTCCTTCCAAAATAAAGAGGCATAGCCATAATATGCAGCATGTGCACCTTGCAACAAGGTGACACAAATTAGGAACGTCACTACGTTTTTATCTGCAATGAGTTGTCTAAATGAGAGTTTATCTTCTCCTGCAACTTTAGGTATGCCTTTAGGCATAATTGCAGGCGTTAACATTGCCGTGAGTAATAAAGCTAAGCAGCTAATAATTAAAGCCACCATAATGGATTGATGACCTAATATATCGGCGAAATATCCCATCGCTATGGAGCCAATAATAAAAGCGACGGAGCCCCAAAGCCTAATTTTGCCATAATCAAAGGGAAACTGCTTTTGCCATGTTCCTGCCAGCGAGTCACCAAGTGGCACTAATGGCGCAAAAAATAAGTTAAACCCAGTCATGACAAAAAATAGCCATGCCCAATGGGAACCAAAGGAAAAGGCAACAGCAAAGAGTAGAGACAATCCTGCCAATATTCTTAATGCGTTAATGAGTTTGGATTGATCTTTAACCATCGGTGTAATAAACATTGCACCAAGGAAACGCGCAGCTAACCCAATCCCTAATAACACCCCGCTCATTTCAGCATCAATACCTTCACCTTGTAGCCAAATTGGCCAGAATGGTAGAAAAATACTGTAAGCGAAAAAATAGGTAAAATAATCAATCGCTAGCCAGCGAGTTGATGGAATTACCATCACTCCTCCTTGTTTTTCAATGCAAAAAACCCGCTTTTACCAAAGTGTAGAAGCGGGTTTTGAAACTAAATTAATTTTATTTTATGCGTAAACTGGGTATTTTGCGCAGATATTCAATACGTTTTGTTTGATACGTTCAATGGTCGCTTCATCATTGAGGTTATCCAGAACATCGCACATCCAACCAGCCAGTTCACGTGCATCGCCTTCATTAAAGCCACGACGTGTGATCGCTGGCGTACCAATGCGGATACCAGAGGTAACAAATGGACTTTTCGGGTCGTTAGGAACGCTGTTTTTATTCACCGTAATGTTTGCACGACCCAATGCAGCGTCAGCATCTTTACCTGTAATACCTTTATCAACCAGATCCACTAAGAACAGATGGTTCTCTGTGCCACCGGACACTACTTTATAACCGCGTTGTTGGAAAATTTCTACCATTGCTTTCGCATTTTTCGCAACTTGTTGTTGATAAACTTTAAATTCAGGTTCCATCGCTTCTTTCAATGCGACCGCTTTACCTGCAATAACATGCATTAACGGGCCACCTTGAGAGCCAGGGAAGACGGCTGAGTTCAGTTTTTTGTACAGTTCTTCGTCACCACCTTTCGCCAAAATCAGACCACCACGAGGGCCAGCTAATGTTTTATGGGTTGTTGTAGTAACAATATGTGCGTGTGGAACTGGGTTAGGATAGACGCCTGCTGCGATTAGACCCGCAACGTGAGCCATATCAACGAATAGATAAGCATTGATGCTATCTGCGATTTCACGCATTTTAGCCCAATCAACAATACCAGAATATGCAGAGAAACCACCGATGATCATTTTTGGCTTATGTTTCAATGCTTGTGCTTTGATATCTTCGTAGTCGATTTTTCCGCTTTCATCGATACCGTAAGGAACGATGTTATAAAGTTTGCCAGAGAAGTTGACAGGTGAACCATGGGTCAAGTGACCACCATGAGCAAGGTTCATACCCAATACGGTATCACCCGGTTGCAGCAACGCCATATAAACAGCCGCATTAGCCTGTGAACCTGAATGAGGTTGTACGTTAGCATAATCTGCACCAAACAGCGCTTTTGCACGATCGATAGCTAATTGCTCGACAACGTCAACATACTCACAACCACCGTAATAGCGTTTGCCTGGGTAGCCTTCTGCATATTTATTCGTTAGCTGAGATCCCTGAGCTTGCATCACTCGTGGACTGGTATAGTTTTCTGAAGCAATTAACTCAATGTGTTCTTCTTGACGGACGACTTCTTGTTCCATTGCTTCCCACAGTTGTGGATCATAATCTGCAATATTCATTTCACGCTTTAACATTCGCTTCTCCTGCCTCAGCCATTCAATAAGTTGATAACAAAACTATCGCAATAGCACACAGTGTAAACTCTTTTTCTTCAGGGTGATAGCCCTAAAGAAAAAATATACGCAAACGTTTGCATAAATTTTCTCAGTCATAAAAGACTATCAAGCATACCAAGATAAAATCAGCCATATTCGCATTGCTAAGAGATTAAATCCTATTTATTGGGTGACTCTTTTATAAAGTTTCTATTTTTAAACTCTTTTTATAATAGACCTATTTACTTTGTGTGTTAAAAGTTATAAATTGCATTTAAAATACATGTTATAAAATTCATCATCGAATGAAATTATTTCAGGAGAGCCTGTATGCTAGACAGCCAAACTATCGCTATTGTTAAATCCACTATCCCAGCCATTGCTGCAACGGGTCCCAAACTAACTGCTCACTTCTACGACAGAATGTTCAAACAACATCCTGAGCTGAAAGATATTTTTAACATGACGCATCAAAGTAACGGCTCACAACGTGAAGCCTTATTTAATGCGGTTTGCGCGTATGCAACACATATTGAGACGCCCGAAGCATTGATTTCTGCTGTAGAAAAAATCGCACAAAAACATGCAAGCTTGAATATCAAACCTGAACACTACCCTATTGTCGGGGAAAATTTATTGGCTGCTATCGATGAGTTACTCAACCCAGGGCAAGAAGTGTTAGATGCTTGGGGTAAAGCTTATGGTGTCCTTGCTGATATTTTTATCAATCGTGAAGCAGAAATTTACCGCCAAAATGCAGATAAAACAGGGGGCTGGGAAGGTTTACGTGAGTTCCGTGTTGCGGCTAAACAGGCGCAAAGTGATGTGATCACAAGCTTTGAGTTTGTCCCTGTCGATGGTCAGCCTGTCGCAGATTATCGTCCAGGCCAATACATCACTATTTATATCAATGATGACAGCCTAACTAACCAAGAAATTCGCCAATATTCACTGACCACAGCACCAAATGGTCGTAGTTATCGTATTGCCGTTAAACGTGAAGATAATGGTGTTGTCTCCAATTATATTCACCAAAACTTAAATGAAGGTGATATTGTTCATTTAGCACCACCATGCGGTGATTTCTTTATTGATATCGATAATAAAACCCCTGTCACTCTCATTTCAGCGGGTGTCGGTTTAACACCGATGCTGAGCATGCTCAATTCATTAACTCAGGAAGGCCATGAAGCACAAGTTAACTGGCTACATGCCGCCGAAAATGGTGCCGTTCATGCGTTCCATCATGAGGTAAATAAACACCTTGCTCACCATCCACATAGCCAATCCGCTGTTTGGTTTAATCAGCCACGTGCAGAAGATAAACAAGGATTTGATTATCAATTTAGTGGCTTAATGGATCTTTCGCAGGTTAAAGCGTGGTTAGACGTTCCAAATATGCAGTTCTATTTCTGTGGTCCAGTTGGCTTTATGCAATACATCGCTAAACAACTGATTGAGATGGGCGTTTCAGCAGAGAATATTCATTATGAGTGCTTTGGCCCTCATAAAGTTCTACCTTTAAATTAATTTTAAATAACCTATTTAAATTTCGCGGTAACGGTTTTGCATACTAAACACTCTTTTAATCCCATTCCTGTGTTTATGCCGTTACCGCTTTTTATTAAATAATGACTAAGCTATTCCATGATGTTTGCCCCACGACCATTCCCTAAATAATGCGTAGTAAGTAGGGGTCGATGGCGCGGCTCCCTTGAAATGTGACTAGAGCCGCGAAAAAAGCATGGAAATTAAATCGCCTCTTCGTCCTGTTCACCAGTACGAATACGGATCACGCGAGCAACATCGTAGACAAAAATTTTGCCATCACCAATTTTGCCAGTTTGTGCCGTCTGCATAATAGTTTCTACGCAGCTTTCGACAATATCATCGGGCACAACAATTTCAATTTTGACTTTAGGCAGGAAGTCCACCATATATTCGGCGCCACGATAAAGCTCGGTATGACCTTTTTGACGACCAAAACCTTTGACTTCTGTTACCGTCATCCCAGTGATCCCCACTTCCGCTAACGCTTCTCGGACATCATCCAGCTTAAAAGGCTTAATAATTGCATCAATTTTTTTCATAAATAATTCCTGTTATGACCAGTTTTTACGGCCAAAACCTGACGTGATTGGATAACGACGATCTTTTCCGAAATTACGCACCGTAATACGTGGTCCAACTGGCGCTTGACGGCGTTTATATTCGTTAATATCGACAAGACGCACAACGCGATGAACCGTTGCTTCATCGAAGCCTTGCTCAATCAATTGTGCCACGGAATAATCTTTTTCCACATAAGCTTCAAGTAACGCATCTAAAATATCGTATGGCGGCAAGCTATCTTGATCGAGCTGCCCTGGTGCCAGCTCCGCCGATGGTGGCCTATCGATCACACGTTGCGGTATCGCAGGAGAGATCGTATTACGATATTTCGCTAACTCAAAAACCAATGTCTTTGGTACATCTTTTAAAACATCAAAACCGCCCGCCATATCACCATATAAGGTTGAATAGCCAACGGCAGATTCACTTTTATTACTGGTCGTTAAAACTAAACGACGGCGCTTATTGGACATCGCCATTAAAATAACAGCACGGCAACGCGCCTGTAAATTCTCTTCGGTAGTATCAACAGCAGTACCTTCAAACATTGGTTGAAGTTGTGACATAAAAGCATCAAACATAGGTTCGATTGAGACAATATCAAACTCAACACCAAGCAATTCAGCCTGCTCTTTGGCATCATGGATACTCATTTCTGAGGTATAGCGGAATGGCATCATCACGGCCTGAACGCGTTCTTTGCCAATCGCATCCACCGCTATTGCCACTGTTAATCCCGAATCAATCCCACCGGATAAACCGAGTATAGCGCCATTAAAACCATTTTTATTGATATAATCGCGAGTTGCCATCACCAAGCCTTGATAAACCTGTGCAACTGGTGACAGTGCTGGTGCTAGCTTTTCCATCGGTACCGCGGATAACTCATTAAACTGGCAATTAACGATTTGCTCATCAAAATCAACCAGCTGATGTGTGATTTTACCGTCACTCGCCAGCACTTTAGAGCCACCATCAAAAATTAACTCATCCTGACCGCCCACTTGGTTCAAATAGATGATAGGTAATTGTGTACGCTGGCAATGCCTTACCAATAAATCACTCCGACTATGATCCTTGTTACGATCATATGGGGAGGCATTAATCGTCAACAATAGTTCGGCACCGGCTTGCTTAACGGCATCCACTGGCCCATCGAACCAAATATCTTCACAAATTAATAAGCCTATACGGTAACCTTTAAAGTCAACCACACCAGTTTTATCCCCCGCTGAGAAATAGCGAAGCTCATCAAAAACACCATAGTTTGGCAGCTCTTGTTTGAAATAGCGGGTGAGGAGTTTTCCTTGGTAGAAAAAAGAGAGGGCGTTATACATTTTCCCCGCTTCTGTCCACGGGTGACCAACAACAATCGCTGTTTCCGTGCTCGCATTTTGTAAGCGTTCTAATTGCACTAAACAACGTTGGGTAAAATCCGCACGGAATAAAAGATCTTCCGGTGGATACCCCGTGAGTGACAGCTCAGAGAACACAACAATGTCAGCGATATTCTTTTGTTCTTCAAAAACTTGCAACATGCGTTCACAGTTGCCTTCAATATCGCCAACTAACCAATTTAATTGAGCTAGTGAAATATTAAGCTTACGGCTCATAAGGTATTTCTTCTCCCGAGCATTGATATTGATACCTTAATTCACTCTTCACTAGCCATTACCACGGCAGCGATAAATTGAGTGACTTAAACACGATAAATTTAGATGATAAGGCCAATTATTCTTTAAAATCATTAGCCTCTAAATCATGACGTGCCAATAATTTATAAAATTCAGTACGATTTCTGCCTGCCATGCGAGCGGCTTGTGTCACATTCCCTTTTGTCATCTGTAATAGTTTACGTAGATAGTTAAGCTCAAATTGGTTACGTGCCTCAACAAACGTTGGAAGTGCCGTATTTTCACCTTGTAACGCTTGGCTAACCAGCGCTTCACTGATCACAGGTGTTGTCGTCAATGCGACGCATTGCTCAATGACGTTAACCAATTGACGTACGTTGCCCGGCCAACTGGCTGACATCAAACACTTCATAGCTTCTGTCGAGAAGCTACGAACAAACGGCTTATGCCTAGATGCCGATTCACGTAGTAAATGGTTAGCTAAAATAGGTATATCCTCCGCCCTCTCATTCAGGGCTGGGATGCGCAAATTCACCACATTCAGACGATAATAGAGGTCTTCACGAAACTCATTTTTTTCCATCGCCTTCGGTAAATTACGGTGTGTTGCAGAGATAATACGCACATCAATATCTAAATCACGATTACTGCCAAGAGGACGTACCTTGCGCTCTTGTAATACGCGTAATAATTTAACTTGTAGCGGCATTGGCATATCGCCGATTTCATCAAGAAATAGCGTTCCCCCATTTGCGGCAAAGAATAGCCCTTCTCGGCTACTCACAGCCCCTGTAAAGGCCCCTTTTGCATGGCCAAATAGCTCAGATTCAAGTAATTGTTCTGGTAATGCGCCGCAGTTAATCGCGATGAATGGTTTGCGTGCCCGTGGGCTTGCCTTATGGATTGCCTGTGCTAAGACCTCTTTACCTGTACCACTCTGCCCATTAATTAATACGCTCACATCCGATTGCGCGACCATATGGGCTTGTTCTAACAGTCGGATCATCAACGGGCTGCGGGTAACAATGCCTTCACTCCACTCTTCATCACTGATTGGTGTTGAAGATAATGCCAATGCTTCATCAATGGCCTTGTAGAGCGCATCTTTATCAACAGGTTTGGTTAGGAAACTAAATACGCCGCGCTGTGTTGCTGCAACGGCGTCGGGAATTGAGCCATGGGCGGTGAGGATTATCACGGGTAAATTAGGGTGTTGCTTCTGGATCTCATCGAACAGAGCCATTCCATCCATTTCATCCATTCGCAAGTCACTAATCACCAACTCTATTTTTTCTTTTTGAAGCAATTTTAGCGCTTCTGGCCCACTTTCCGCGGTGGTGACTTTAAAACCTTCACTGCTTAAGCGCATACCCAGTAATTTCAGCAGACTAGGATCATCATCCACCAGCAGAAGATTTGCTGATTTACGGTTGGTCATTGCGCTCATTCTCCGATGGGTTATTAGTTGAAGAGTTACCATCCTCAGCGACTGGTTTTTCCGTTTTAGCCGCTTCTTTTGGTTGCTTTTTATCTACCGCTTCAACCTCTTTTTCCGTTTCATTGGTAATTTGTTTGCGAGAGGAGAGTTGCCTCTCAATGTCAGTTAAATTTTCTAATTTACGTGAGGTTGTATTCAGTTCAAATACCAGTCTGGCATTTTCTTCTTTCATACGGTCAAGTTTATTGTCTGTATCTTGCTGTAGCCGCTTAAAACGAGAATTGGCTTCAGCAAGATTAATTGTTTGTACCTGTTGTTCACGCCAAAGTTGTAATAACGGGCGAATTGCCGTGGGGAAATTAAGGCTAAAAGTGTTCATACTGTCGACCATTTTGCGTCGTTCAGCAATTGTGGGTTCAGCCGCGCCCATTAAGATACTGTGCTGAAATGAGTCCGACCAATTTTCAATCTGTATCTGTGATGCCTGCTTGCGTGCTGTAGCAGGGTCGAGACGATCGGCACAGTCCATCATCCTCAACCAAAAAAGTGCATTTTCTCGCGCATTAGGCTGATAATTTTCCCAAACGCCCTCACATGCCGCATAGCGGTAATCGGTCACTTTAACTTCAGGGACAACAACTTGAGCTAACGTATCTAAAGAAGATTGCCCATTTTGAGTCGTACAACCCGTTAAAATGAGTGACAACAATAACGCGCCTATATGCACCGCTTTTTGCTTTTGGATGAATCTAGAGTTTTTTTTCGTTAACCCGATATATCGCTTTGGTAACACCGCAAAGCGTAATGCAACCAAAACATCTGTAGACCTATTTGCCATTATTATTCATTCTCTGCAGTTAAAGGCAGTTCAATTCTAAAGCAGACATCTGCTAATTTATTGGGTACTAGTGAAAGTTCACCCCCCATTTGCTTAATGCAATCATGTGCAATACTTAGCCCCAATCCGCTGCCTTTGACAGCTCCTTTTCTCACAAGCGACCCTTGGTAAAAAGGTTCAAAAATCATACTTTGTTCTGACTCAGGAATTGGTGTGCCAGTATTAGCAACTTCAATAACAAGCTTATTATCTATTCTGCGGCTTGTGATCCAAATATTACCTGATTCACTGCCATAGTGCACCGCATTGGAGTAGATATTATCAATAACCCGTCCTAGTAGCGTTGGTTCAGCAAGGCAATGGTCAATACGTAGACGAATATCCGTTTGAATATTTTTCGCTCTCGCAGGTAAATTATGAGCCATAACAATGTCTTCAATCAATTTTTGCAAATCAACATGTTGTGCTTCTGGCGGGCTATCTGCTAATTTACGATTATAATCAAGAAGCTGCTCAATAAGTTGCTGAAGATGCTTACTGCTGTTATCAAGAATTTCTACAACCTCTTTTTGTGACTCGGTAAGCGGCCCCGCCACTTCATCGGCCAGTAATTCAGTGCCTTCACGCATACTTGCTAATGGTGTTTTCAGCTCATGGGAAATATGCCGCAAAAACTCATGGCGCTGCGATTCTAACCAAGCTAAGCGTTCACTTAACCAGATAATCCGCTGCGCTAACGAGCGTAACTCTCGAGGCCCTTTAAATAATTTTAAATTATTTGTCAGCGTTCTGCCTGTGCCTAATCGGTTGATCATACGTTCGATGCCTTTCACTGGCCCGATAATCATTCGAGTAAACAAAGCAACTAAGAGCACACTCAATAAAAAGAGGATAAGGCTCTGCCAACCAAAAAGCTGTCCTTTATTGGCAATTGCTTTTTGTAATTGCTCCCCTCGACTAAATATTACGTCGCGGGTCTCTTGTATTAATGCATTATTCTGCTCTGAGAATTGGCTTAATGCTGCGGTGACTTCTTTAGGCGGTTCACTATTCTCACAAACTACCGTTTTTAATTCTTCTAACGCGCGAGTCAGTGCCGATGTATCTGCATTTTTAGGCAGTATCGTTTTTTGCCGCTCAAACATCTGCTGATAATCAGAAAACTGCTTGAGGTAGAGGGTATGTAATGAAGCATCTTTCAAAACACAGTATTGGCGATAGCTTCTTTCCATTTCTAAAGCTAGTCCACCCATCGCTTCACTTCGCCGGGTATCTAAAAGTGTTGTTTTATTGATTTGAGCAGCTTGATTACTTAATTGCTCCAAGCTTTGGTATGCCTGATAAGCCAGAACCAATAGTGGCAATAGCACTAACCAAAATGCCATGACAACCAATTGGCGCAAGGAGCGCGGAAATAGACGCCATTTACTCAATGCATTCATCTCACACCTGTTAAACGAGGTTCCATGGTAACAGAACTGAATGAATTACGTGAACTTGATGATCACCACAGTTCGATTTTCCCTCTTATTTCATAAGAGTCACGCTAGTTACAGCAAGCAATGTGCCAATCTCATTGAGAATAAACAAGAAAAATTATGGGGGGATAAATACAGGAAGGCGGAATAAAGAGTTCAACTTTATTCCGCCAGCGATTTACTGATGTGATATATGATTATCTCTTTATAATCATATAGGTGGTGCCTCACTCCACGTGTCGCCCTGTGTTTGATAAAGCTCGAAAGCGAATATCTGTGCTGTTGGACGGTAGGCACCTTACTTTGGCATCATTCTTGCTTTATGTGGTATGTTCCCACCCTAATGTGGACCGACATAATAATGTTGAATGAGCAACTGAATATTATTATGCACACATCGTGCCAACTTTTCAATATATTTATTAATTAATTGAAAGATAAGCGCTTTTATTTTTTCGGTTTCTTATTTCTTCTTTTTCACCTCTAAAATTTTTCTTTCTTTCCTCTATACTGTCTCCTTTTAAAGACACCCACCACAGCATAGAAAATTATTTTTATTTTTCAACAAATTAAATGTCTCCATTTGGAGACACCCAAATAAGGGGTTTGTCGCCAATTTTATACACCTCGAAAAAAAACCTCATCACCTGAATAAAAAAACCTCAGAATAATTAATAAAATTGATATTTATTGCGAGACCAACAGAAATTCAAATTAAAGCGAAAATAATAAACACTATGGCACCCCTAATTTTTATTGATAAAAATTAAGAGTACTTTCCAAGAAATAATTTTACTAATCTATACTTCACGACAATACTTAACTTTTACTTATTGATTTGATAATAAAGATTCGATGAGGAAATTTATGAATATGCAATCAAGTAACACAATAGAGCAGAACGATATGCAAGCCGCGTTGTATGTGCTTGAGCAAACTATTGGTTTTGTATTTCAAGCAGCACTACGCGCCGCGGTGCAGTTAAATATTGCGGATCATTTAATGCAGGAAGCAAAGACCGTTGAGCAACTGGCTGCTGAAATAAAGGCAGATGCGAGAGTCGTGAAAAAAATTCTTCGAGTACTCGCAACCCGTAAAATTTTTACTTGTTTAGATGGCACTCATTACGCATTAACGCCAGAAGCGACCTTTTTATGCACTGATCACCCCTACTCATTGCGCCCTGCTATTCTCTGGTTGACTGATAAAACCTTTTGGCTAACGAGCGCAGAGTTCACACAATCCGCTTATGGTAAGCGCGTATTTGAAGATTTATTCGGAAGTACATTCTTTGATTACTGGGAAAAGAATGCTGATCAACCAGATGGCTTTGATGAAGGGCAAGCTTCTTTATCAAAAATTGAAAACGAATTTATCCTAAAAAATTATACTTTCCCAGAAAATATCATTGTTGCCGATATTGCTGGCGGCTTAGGCAACCTGCTACTTGAAGTATTGGCACGTAATCCGTCATTAAAGGGTATCCTATTTGATAGGAAACATGTGCTAGAAAAAAATATTCTACATCGGCTCAAAGATAATACCCGTTGGACATTACAACCCGGCTCTTTTTTTGAACAGTGTCCAGAAGCTGATATCTACCTATTGAAATACATAACTCATGATTGGAGTGATGATAAGCTTATTGAGATATTTAAAACCATCCGTCGCGCCATGAAACCAACCTCAAAATTACTGGTCATGGACGCGATTATCCCCGAAGATAATCGCGTCCATTTTGGAAAGGAATTAGAGCTTATATGCTTTAGTGTTATTCACGATAGTAACGAGCATACAGAAGCTGAATTTAACGCATTGTTCTCGCAAGCAGGTCTAAAAATCAACCGAATTATTCCAACAGAAAGCCATATTGCTATCATTGAAACCGTTCCTGTCTAATCGGCAACGACGAAAAAATAGCCCCGTATTACGGGGCTATCAGATTCAGGCTACTTAGCCTAATTGCTTACGCGCATTACGGAAAATACGCATCCATGGGCCATCTTCCCCCCAATTTTCTGGGTGCCAAGAGTGACTTACAGTACGGAATACACGCTCAGGATGCGGCATCATAATTGTTGCGCGGCCATCCATTGATGTCACCGAAGTAATACCATTCACTGAGCCATTAGGGTTAGCAGGGTATTGCTCTGTGACCTGCCCATAGTTATTCACAAAGCGCAGTGCTACTAATGAATGATTTTCCAATTGCTGAATATGGGCAGGATTACGCGCCTCAACCAAACCTTCACCATGAGATACCGCAATCGGCATGCGTGAACCGACCATATCTTGAAGCAATAAGGAAGGGCTCTTAGCTACCTCGACCAAACTAAAGCGCGCTTCAAATCGTTCTGAGCGATTGCGTACAAAACGAGGCCACAGTTCTGCTCCTGGGATCAACTCATATAAATTGGACATCATTTGACAACCATTACACACGCCAAGGGATAATGTATCTTGACGAGCAAAGAAAGCAGCAAATTCATCACGTACTTGGTTGTTAAACAGGATTGATTTTGCCCAACCTTCCCCAGCACCTAATACGTCACCGTATGAGAAGCCACCACATGCAACTAAGGTTTGGAAGCCTGCCAATGATAGATGCCCCGCGAGCAGATCACTCATATGGACATCAACCGCATCAAAACCAGCACGGTCAAAAGCAGCTGCCATTTCCACATGAGAGTTAACACCTTGTTCGCGCAACACCGCAACTTTAGGGCGTACACCAGACAGGATATAAGGTGCTGCGATATCCTCTGCAATATCGAAAGTAAGCTGAGTATTTAGACCAGGGTCTTGGCTATCCAACTTCGCTTTATGCTCTTCATCTGCACACGCCTCATTATCACGTAAGCGTTGCATCTGCCATGTTGTCTCAGCCCACCACTCACGTAATGTACTGCGAGATTCCTGATAAACAACAGTATCACGACTATTAATCACTAATGCATCTTCTTGGGTGACCGTACCTAGATAATGTAAACATTCACCTAAACCCGCTTCAGCAAAGCAATTTTCAACATATTGCTTATCTTGCTGTTTAATTTGGATAACGGCGCCCAACTCTTCATTAAACAGCGCGGCGAGAATATCTTCATCAAATTCGCTAATATCAACATTAATACCGCAATGGCCTGCAAATGCCATCTCAGCTAATGTCACGAACAGACCACCATCAGAGCGGTCATGGTATGCTAGCAGTTTTTGCTCTGACAATAAGCGTTGGATAGCGGCAAAGAAACCAGATAGTAATTTAGGGTCGCGCACATCCGGTGCTTTATTACCTAACTGACGGTAAACTTGCGCAAGAGCCGAGCCGCCTAAAGCATTATGCCCTTGACCAAGATCGATTAACATTAAGGCAGAGTCAACGTCCGTTTTTAATTCAGGTGTCACCGTCAAACGCACATCTTCAACACGACCGAATGCGCTAATAATCAGTGATAGTGGTGATGTCATTTCACGCTCTTCACCATTATCTTGCCAACGTGTTTTCATTGACATCGAATCTTTACCAACAGGGATAGTCAACCCTAAAGCAGGACACAGTTCTTCGCCTACCGCTTTCACAGCTTCATACAGACCTGCATCTTCCCCGGGATGCCCCGCCGCCGCCATCCAGTTAGCTGAAAGTTTTACTCGTTTTAGATCTTGCACATATGCGCTAGCAATATTAGTTAATGCTTCCCCTACCGCCATACGGGCAGAAGCGGCGAAGTCTAACAATGCAACAGGGGTTCTTTCACCAATTGACATAGCCTCGCCATAGTAGCTATCAAGACTCGCTGTTGTGACCGCGCAGTCCGCGACAGGGATCTGCCAAGGCCCAACCATCTGATCACGCACAACCATACCAGTCACTGTACGGTCACCAATAGTAATTAAAAATGTTTTTTCCGCGACGGCTGGAAGATGCAACACGCGTTTTACTGCTTCATTTAAATGGATAGACGTTCTATCTAACGCCCCTGGTTGTGCCTTTAATGTATTCACATCACGCAACATTTTAGGGGTTTTACCTAACAGCACATCAAGAGGCATATCAATAGGTTGATTATTAAAATGCGCATCTTTTAAAACTAATTCACGCTGTTCGGTTGCTTCACCAATTACTGCAAAAGGAGCACGCTCACGCTCACAAATTGCCGTAAATAGAGCCATTTGTTCTGGAGCAACGGCTAAGACGTAACGCTCTTGAGACTCATTACACCATACTTCTAATGGGCTCATTCCAGGCTCATCATTCAGAATTTTGCGCAGTTCAAAGCAACCACCACGGCCCCCATCACTCACTAATTCAGGCATGGCATTCGATAAGCCACCCGCTCCCACATCATGGATAAATAAAATGGGGTTGTTCTCACCCAACTGCCAACAATTATCAATAACCTCTTGGCAACGTCGCTCCATTTCTGGGTTATCACGCTGCACTGATGCAAAATCCAGATCAGCATCTGATTGACCAGAAGCCATAGAAGATGCGGCACCACCACCAAGACCGATATTCATTGATGGCCCACCAAGGACGATGAGTTTTGCTCCAACAGGGATCTCACCTTTTTGCACGTGATCCGCCCTGATATTGCCAATCCCTCCAGCTAACATAATAGGTTTATGATAGCCGCGTAGCTCTTCACCGTTATGACTGTTAACTTTTTCTTCATAGGTACGGAAGTAACCTAATAGTGCTGGGCGACCAAATTCGTTATTAAACGCCGCGCCACCTAATGGCCCTTCTAGCATAATATCGAGAGCGGTAACGATACGTTCCGGTTTGCCGAAATCTTCTTCCCATGGCTGCTCAAACCCAGGGATACGTAAATTCGATACTGAGAAACCAACTAAACCTGCTTTCGGTTTGGCACCGCGCCCTGTCGCCCCTTCATCACGAATTTCACCGCCCGAGCCCGTTGCTGCCCCCGGCCATGGAGAGATCGCTGTAGGGTGGTTATGTGTTTCGACTTTCATCAAAATATGAGCATCTTCTTGATGATAACGATAAGTACGGCTATCTGATTCTGGGAAGAAACGCCCCACGGAAGATCCTTCCATCACTGCCGCATTATCTTTATAAGCAGATAACACATAGTCTGGCGTCGTTTCAAAGGTGTTTTTAATCATTTTAAACAGCGATTTAGGCTGTTTTTCACCATCAATGATCCAATCTGCATTAAAAATTTTATGGCGGCAGTGTTCTGAGTTTGCCTGTGCAAACATATACAGTTCAACATCCGTTGGGTTGCGTTTTAACTCAGTGAATGCATTTAGAAGGTAATCAATTTCATCATCAGCAAGTGCTAACCCCATTTCTACGTTAGCTTTTTCGAGGGCAGTTCGGCCATGACGACTGATATCAATAACTTTCATTGGTGCGGGTTGATGATGAACAAACAGTGCCTCAGCTTGCTCAAAAGAGCCAAAAACACTCTCCATCATGCGGTCATGTAGTAGCGCTGCAACGTCTAGCCACTGTGCTTGTGATAGTGAATCGGCTTGCACATAGTAAGCAATACCACGTTCAATTCTTTCGACCTGAGATAAACCACAATTGTGAGCAATATCTGTCGCTTTAGATGACCAAGGAGAAATTGTTCCTGGGCGTGGTGTCACTAATATGAGTTTACCAAAAGGCTCGTGCTCCGCGAGAGAAGGACCGTATTTCAGCAAACTACGCAGTTTGCCTTGCTCGCTTTCACTTAAAGGCGCTGATAGTTCAGCAAAGTGCATATATTCAGCATAAATATCCGTAACAGGAAGCTGTTTTTCAGCAAACAACGCCAACAGGCGAGCAATACGAAATGCTGATAGAGCAGGTGAACCACGCAAAATTTCCATAGTCTTAAATTCTCTCATTTAAACGCCAGCCCTGATCATAAAAGCAGGGGAACCGGAACACATTATAGAGCAATGCGAATCAATACGAAACCGTTTGCGTGACTAAAAATAAAGCAAACCGTTAAAAATTATTAGGAACGAAATAGCACAATATTGGTTGCACGGATCATAATTGTTGAGCAAAATGTCCAAACACTGGAAATATAACCATTACTTATAACAATTTTTATTACAACACCGGCATACAAACACCCACAATTTTCTGGGCGATTGAGAGATAGCAACATTCATCTATTGACTCGCTTGGATAGCAGCTTCGATTGCTAAACAGTGCAAAGCAATCTGGACTTGAAGTATAAAGGGTATACATACGAGATATTTTTTTTGAATAACATCAAGGTTAATTATTTCATTATTGGGATTATTGCGCTTGTTGCGGCCATGATTATCGGACTGAATCTCCGCTGGCCCAATACACAAAATAATCAACTCAATCAAATCCTCTCTCGAGGTGAATTGCGAGTCAGCGCGATTAGCTCCCCCCTGATTTATCTTGACGATGAAGCGAATCTGCATGGTTTTGATTATGAGCTTGTACAAAGCTTTGCCGATTACCTCGGCGTAAAACTAATCATCACCATGAGACCCACCGTCGAGCTTATTTTTGATGATATTGAAGAGGGGAATGCAGATATCGGGGTTGCTGGTCTGCTCTATAATAAAGATAGATTACAAAAAATGAAAACTGGGCCAAGCTACCTAAATGTGACACAGCAATTGGTCTACCGAAAAGGTTCTACTCGCCCTAAGAGCTTTAATGATATTAAAGGAAAATTGGTGGTTATGGCAGGCTCTGCACACGCTAGCACCCTCAAATCATTAGCCGGTAAATACCCAGAGCTGACTTGGCAAGAAACTACCGAATACACAACCAATCAATTGTTAGAAATGGTTGCCGAAGGGCTGATTGACTATACACTCGAAGATTCAATTTCCGTTGCCCTCCAACAACGCATTCATCCAGAAATTGCTGTTGGATTCGATTTAGTCGATGATCACGCCATTACTTGGTATATGAAACGTCTTAATGACGATAGCCTAAACGCTGCCCTTCTCGACTTTTTCAATGTCAGTAATGAAATAGACTTACTCGCAAGACTTGATGAAAAATATTTCAGTCACGTTAGTTCATTCGATTATTTTGATACCATTTCATTTATTAACGCTATCAACAAAAAACTGCCCAATTATCAGCCACTATTTGAAAAATATGCCACGACCCTTGATTGGAAACTCTTAGCCGCTATTGCATGGCAAGAATCCCATTGGGATCCTTTGGCTACCTCACCAACAGGTGTACGTGGACTAATGATGCTTACAAAACCAACGGCGGAAACCATGGGTGTCGCTGATAGGTTAGACGCTGAGGAGAGTATTAAAGGAGGAGCTGCCTATCTCGAATATCTGATGCAGCGCCTGCCAGTATCCATTGCTGATGACGATAGAATTTGGTTTGCTTTAGCCGCCTATAATATGGGCTATGGCCACATGCAAGATGTTAGAAAGCTAACTGAAATGCAAGGAGGTGATCCTGACCGCTGGCTAGATGTGAAATCAAGGTTACCTCTTCTAACACAAAAAAAATATTATTCTCAACTTAACTATGGTTACGCACGGGGTCACGAAGCCTACCGCTATGTTGAAAATATTCGCCGCTACCATCAAAGTTTGGTTGGGTATTTACAAAACCAAGATAAAAAACAGCGTGCACTAGCGATTGCGGAAAAATCGCTCATTTTATTTCCGCCTCTTACAACGCCTAACGAGCAGAAGCAGGCTGTTGAAAATGCAGACACCGCAAAACAGGATGATGTGACCTCAAACGCACCACAAGCATCTTCAACACAAAATCCCCACCAAGAAAAGGTTAGCCTAAAACACGTTCAATCTGCTCCAGTACAGCAGAAGTTACCCGCTATTCCCCCGAAGGATACGCTCACTTTGGGGCAATATTTTCTTTCACCCCATACACAAGAAGGCTCCCATGCCAAGGAGCCTACAGAGCCAGTAACAACAAATAATTAGAAACTTAATCATAGCTAATCAGAATGAAAGAGGGATTAAGGTGATTTTTGCTGCTGACATCCTCCGCACTCACCTTCTGTTTGCGCCAACATCTGTTTCTGCGCTTTCTTTTGTGCTCTACGCATTTTAAAAAAATTACTTAACATCGCTGAGCAGGTTTCTTCTAAAACCCCGCCCTTTACATCCACATAATGATTTAATCCGGGGCGCTCTAAGATATTAATAAATGAACCGCAAGCACCGGTTTTAAAGTCTCTCGCCCCATAGACTAAACGCCCTATTCGACTATGTACTAATGCGCCAGCACACATAATGCACGGCTCCAACGTTACATAAAGTGTTGTGTCTAATAATCGGTAATTACTAAGCGCACGACCACCTTGCTGTAACACCATTATTTCTGCGTGAGCTGTAGGATCATGACTTTCGATTGAACGATTCCAACCCGATGCAATTAATTGATTATCTTTCACTAATAGAGCACCAACAGGTATTTCTCCTGCATCTTGAGCATTTTTCGCCAATTCTAAAGCGCGCTTCATCCAGAACTCATCAACTTCGGCTTGTGTCACAGCAACCTCTAATCTATCTATTTAAATAGATTATACCGTAAATTATTTGAGTTGCTGTAGGGCGGTAATGAGGAAATTTATCAATCACTGCATAGAGAGGAAGTTACCGTGGTTTTGATATGCCACGATAACTGATAAATAGACAACAGTGTGAACAAGGCAAAATCTCGCCTTAATTACTAAAAATCGCTAATTTTGCAGCAAACCCCATAAAAAAGCTTCCTACTGCACAGTTACCCAATTTAGCCAATATTTGTTTTTCACGTAAAAAACGCGCGATAAGATAACCACTAAAAATCAGCAGACTAAGATAAATAAAGCTGACAAGCTCCAAAATAGACGCGAGCACCAGATATGGAACCCAAGCGTGCGAGTAATTAAAGTCAATAAATTGAATAAAAAAGGAGATATAAAATAGAATCGCTTTTGGATTAGTTAAGCTTAGGATCAACGCACGCGTAAAAATTTTCTCTGATTTAACCACCATCGGCTCAGCATCTGAACTTGCTAATTTTTTTTGCTTAAAAGTCGCATAAAGAATTTTGCAACCTAAGTACAACAGGTACGCCGCGCCTAAATACCTTACGACCATAAAAAGTGTAGGTGACGCTTTTATCACTGACGCAACCCCAATAAATGAGAGAAAAATGAGTATTGCATCACCGGTAAATACGCCTAATGCTGCCCGATACCCTGCTTGAGTACCATGAGATGTACTTGATTTTAAAACATATAATGAATTTGGTCCCGGCACTATGATGATAAAAATCAACCCTGCCATATAAGTCCAGAAATTCAAAACACCAAAACTTTCAAACATAATGAAAACCTTAACCATTTTTTTCTTATTACTATCACAATCTTAACCAGTTGTGAATATTTATAAATTCAATTATTACCATAACATTTAAAAATATGAAATAAGCTAATAATAATGATTATTTTTAAATATGCCTTATTTTCATAATATCAAAGTGCTTATAAACAATTTAACTTACTAATAAATAAAGGAGCTGATATGTCTCTGATCCAATCAGGTATTCAAGCGGGTATATTTGAACAGTTTTACCCAACCACGCTTGTCTACACTGCTGCAAAAAAAATATTCTTCTTAGGCCATACTCCCCAAGATAAGGCCTACTTTATTTATAATGTTAGTGATAAAGGGATTATTGATACAAGTGCTCCTATCCATAAAGGGAAATTAAACAGCTACCTTAGCAATCTACAATATGTACAAGATTTAACGCTGAATAAACAGTATATTTATGGTTATAATTTAGAAG
The DNA here is from genome assembly GCF_028480065.1 of Providencia sp. PROV189. NCBI lineage: Bacteria > Pseudomonadati > Pseudomonadota > Gammaproteobacteria > Enterobacterales > Morganellaceae > Providencia > Providencia sp. PROV189. The sequence goes on along the minus strand of NZ_JAMPOG010000001.1, from coordinate 51,433 downwards.
AAAAGACCATTCAATTCTTTGTTGTTTTAGATAATGGCAATCTTGAAAATGTTTACGACTTTACTTTTAACGCTAACGGCATGCAAATTAGAACAGCGTCGTTCTTCGTTATCAACGGCATTTTATACTATTACTACCAGTATGAAAAATCAAAAAATTGGGAATCATTCTCTGTCGTAATTGTAAAATAATAGTGTTTGATAGCTAAAGAGTTCCTTTTAAGGATTGGTAACCCCAATCCTTTATTTTAATAGTTATCTCTTATATAAGATTAAAGCAACCACACTAAATAAGATAATTTTAGATAAGCCTTACAGTCAGCGTTTTCAATATTAATTAACCCGATAAATAACAAAACCCCACCGTCTAAAATTTATAGTCACTGTAATGCCAAACCTTTAATCCATAATAAACTAATGACACATAACAAAGAACACTAAATAATACAAAAAATTGTATATCTAAAAAACAGGCTAACTTAATACAATCGACTTCGATGTGTTTATTCTATTTTTCCCTATTAAATAGAGATAGCTCATACTCTCTAAGATAATATTACTAATACACATTCTATTTAGCACATAATAATAAATGTTATCATATTGAATAATGTTTATTATCTTTGCTATGGAAATTATAGCCACGCTTATCCCTTTTCCAGTTATGCATAATAAATAATACAATTTTTTAACATAAAAAGAAGATGTTAGGTGAAATTGATAGAATTAGTATTTAATTTCCCTATTTCCGTGTAGAATTAGTCACCTCATTAGAATTATTTATGGTAACAGATTTAACTGATTGAAATGGCACTATTAATTACTAAAAAATGTATCAATTGCGATATGTGCGAACCCGAATGCCCTAATAATGCTATCTATATGGGTGACGAAATTTATGAAATCGATGCAGATCTCTGCACTGAATGTGTCGGCCACTATGATAAACCGACCTGTCAATCGGTTTGCCCTATCAACAATACGATTATCACAGACCCACAACATATTGAAACACAAGAACAATTATGGGATAAGTTTGTCATGATCCATCATGCTGATAAAATTTAGCCTATTAGCACTTTCTACCTGTTCCCTGACACTTACTCACGACCCAGCGCTATCGCTGAGTGTTGATTACCCCCGCCGCATAACGGCGAGGTATCATCCTCTTCTTATCAAATATGCCCTCTGGATAAGAAGAGTTATTGAGCCTATTGTGTGTCAATTACACACTTTCAATAATCACTGTCGCAGCGGCATAATGGCGCTCATCCGTAATAGATACGTGAATATGCGTTACGTTCATACGCTGCGCTAGTTTTTCAGCCTCCCCCACCAATGTTAGTAGCGGTTTCCCCAAAGAGTCATTACTGACTTCAAATTGGTTAAAGGCCAATCCATTACGAATTCCGGTACCGAGCGCCTTAGCTGCCGCCTCTTTAACCGCAAAACGTTTTGCTAAGAAACGAGCTGGCTGAGCTTGTTGTTGAAACTGCGCAAATTCATTTTCAGTCAATATCCGTTTCGCTAAGCTGTCAGCTGAACGTTTAATCACCGCTTCTATTCGGGCTATTTCAACAATATCCGTACCAAGACCTACGATTGCCATTAGTAACGCGCTTCTCTGAGTAGTTTTTTCATATCTGCCACCGCATTCGCTAGGCCGCTAAATAACGCTCGCCCAATAATGGCATGCCCGATATTCAATTCATAAATTTCAGGTAATAGCGCGATCCGCTGAACATTATGATAAGTTAAACCATGGCCCGCATTCACTTTTAGGCCTTTCCCTGCCGCATAAGCTACGCCATCACGAATTCGACGATATTCGATTTCTTGTTCTTGCTCCGTTTTCGCATCTGCATATGCACCTGTATGTATCTCAATAAATGGTGCACCTGCTGCTTGCGCCGCATCAATTTGAGTGTGATCAGCATCAATAAACAGAGATACTTGAATACCGGCTTCAGTCAAGCGTTTAACAGCATCAGTAATTTTGGGTAATTGCCCCGCCACATCAAGCCCCCCTTCCGTCGTGACCTCTTCACGCTTTTCAGGTACTAGGCAGCAAAATGCAGGCTTCACTCGACATGCAATGTTAATCATTTCCTCTGTCACTGCCATTTCAAGGTTCATTCTGGTTTGAATAGTCTCTTTTAGCAGCTCAATATCCCTATCAGTAATATGGCGGCGATCTTCTCGCAAATGCACAGTAATACCATCAGCTCCTGCTTGTTCTGCAACAAATGCGGCTTGTACAGGATCAGGATACTGTGTTCCCCGTGCATTTCTCACTGTTGCGATATGATCTATGTTTACACCTAACAAAAGCTCAGCCATTTTTCACTCCCTATCATAAATACAGTCAAGTACGCTCAATGCCCCTATCCTACTGCAATTTAATATTGAGTGGGAATAAATCTCTATCGCTTCGAGCGCCTTTCCATATTTTGACGATTTTTTCAGCAAGCTTATTAGATTTTGAGAAGCGGCTCGTAAAATATCGGCGTGGTGCAGATTTTGATTTGGCATACTGACCATTGTCGGTCACACTTAGCTCATGATTTTGGTGTATTACCAACAGGGGGCTTAGTAAATTGTCGGAATAGTTCGCGGCTCTTTAGCGGTTTTCCACCTAAATAGGGTTTCAAGGCTATACGAGTAAAGCGTTTAGCCGCTCTCAGTGTGTCACTGTCGGGGAATTCGCGTGCTGCTAAGGCTTTAAGGTGTTTACCAGTAAAACTAAGTTGGTCGATGACTAAACTACCAATAAAACCTTTTTCTTCTCGATAACGGTAAGTCATTGTGTCTGAAACAGGCTCGCCACTACCTGCGCAATGAAGAAAATCAACACCGTAACCAAGGTAGGATAACAAGGCTAGCTCAAATTGGCGTAACGCAGCTTCAGGTGTGTGTTCACTAGCAGCAAGTAATTGTAAGCAAGAAAGGTAATCAAAGAATAATGCTGAATACGGAGTACCAAATTCAATGACTCTCGTCACTAATTCATTGAGATATAACCCACTATAAAGTACGGTTCCCGTTAGTGGTAATGAGAGTGAAATAGGGTCTGCATGGGTTAATGTTTTAATCTCACCTTTGCCACCCCAGCGGATTAACAAAGGTGTAAAGGGCTGCAAGCAGCCCCTAAAAGGTGAACGGTTTCGGCGAGCCCCTTTTGCTAATAAGCGGATTTTGCCTTCCCCCTCAGTGAAGAAATCGACTAATAAGCTCGTTTCACTAAAGGGTCTAGAATGGAGTACAAACGCACGTTGCCAGCCACTCACAATTTCACCAATAAATTTATTTTAGGTCATCAACATAGCCTAAGCTGCGTAATGCGCGTTCATCATCCGCCCAGCCAGCTTTCACTTTAACCCACAGTTCAAGGTGTACTTTGGTATCAAACAGCTTTTCCATATCGATGCGGGCTTCCGTACCGATTGTTTTAAGCTTACTACCTTTATTACCAATCACCATTTTCTTTTGGCCTTCACGTTCAACAAGGATCAAGCCATTGATATGGTATCCCCCCCTTTCCATCATTTTGAACTGCTCAATTTCAACAGTCACAGAATAAGGAAGTTCATCACCTAAGAAACGCATCAATTTTTCACGAATGATTTCTGATGCCATAAATCGCTGAGAGCGATCGGTAATATAATCTTCAGGGAAATGATGCTCAGCTTCAGGAATGTGCTGCTTAACAATTTTTGCAATCGTATCAACGCCTTTACCTTTTTCAGCACTAATTGGCACAACGTCCAAAAAGTTCATTTTTTGGCTGACAAAGCCAATATGCGGTAACAGCACTGTTTTATCCGTGACATTATCAATTTTGTTAATTGCTAAAATCACAGGGCAGCGAAGACCTTTTAATTTGTTGAGTACCATTTCATCGTCGTCAGTCCAATTCGTGCCTTCTACGACAAAAATAACTAGCTCAACATCCCCTATTGAACTTGAAGCTGCACGGTTCATCAAACGATTGATTGCACGTTTTTCTTCAATATGCAGGCCTGGCGTATCCACATAGATGATTTGATATTCATCTTCAGTATGGATCCCCATAATACGGTGGCGCGTCGTTTGAGGCTTTCTCGACGTAATTGAAACTTTTTGCCCCAATAGCTGGTTTAATAGCGTTGACTTACCGACATTTGGTCGCCCAACAATAGCTACAAAGCCACAGTGGGGTAATTTTTCACTCATTCAATCTCCAAAATTTTCAATGCTTGCTCCGCAGCGGCCTGCTCAGCTTTACGTCGACTTGAACCAACCCCGTTAATAGGTTGTTCAATACCACTGACTTGGCAGTGGATAGTAAATTCCTGATCATGAGCCTCACCTTTAACTTGGACAACGATATAGTTAGGCAAAGGCAAATGACGCCCCTGTAGATATTCTTGTAGTCTCGTTTTCGGGTCCTTTTGCTTGTCACCCGGGCTGATTTCATTCAACCTAGTTTGATACCAATCTAAAATAATTTTTTCTATTGTTTGGATATCACTATCGAGAAAGATCCCCCCGATCAATGCTTCCACTGTATCAGCGAGGATAGATTCACGGCGGAAACCGCCACTTTTTAGTTCGCCTGGCCCTAAACGTAAACACTCGCCAAGCTCAAATTCACGAGCAATTTCCGCCAGTGTATTTCCGCGCACTAGCGTTGCTCTCATGCGACTCATATCTCCTTCATCCACTTTCGGGAAGCGATGATATAAATCATTTGCGATCACAAAACTTAAAATAGAATCGCCAAGGAACTCTAGGCGCTCGTTATGCTTACTGTTTGCACTGCGATGCGTAAGCGCCTGAATTAAAAGATCGTGTTGATTAAACTTATAACCAAGTTTTCGTTGCAATTGCTCAAGTAAAGAGGGGTTCATGCGCGTTCAGCCATTTCTCTGATTGACAAAAAAGCACACGCAACAGACCTGTAAAAAACAAAACTGTTGCGTTTGCACTGACTCTTAACGCTTTTATCTTTCATTTATATAATAGAACTAAGCTTAAAATTCAGCATAACACTATTAATGAATAAAATGATAAGAGTTAATTAAGAAGCCAATAAATATTAATTTAAATTATATTGTACACTGAGATAAACAATAATGCTTCGGTTTATACGGGTTTTCACACGAAAACCCGTATAAATCTACCTTATGAACCTAGTGGCCCAATTCGGCTAAAGCGAATACCTGTCGGCCATTCACCTTCTTGTTTCTCAAGACTTAGCCAGATAAATACAGCGCGACCAACCAAATTTTGTTCTGGAACAAAGCCCCACATACGGCTGTCTGAGCTATTATCTCGGTTATCCCCCATCATGAAGTAGTGTTTCTCAGGTACAATCCACTCATTTGGCGGCATATTAGGCTGTATGTAACGAGATTCCGTAATGGCCTGACGAATAATCAAAATCTGGTGCTCGACGGTATCGAGAGTTTCACTTCTTTGATATTGACGTAATGCATTTCTTGGCAATGGTTCGTCAAGAGGAATTTCATAGTTACCTTTTTGGCTATCGACCAAAGACTCCACATTGAAAAACATGGTCCACTCACTCGGCGCTAACGGACCATATTTTATTGGAAGTTGTTTCGTACAGTTATTATCTGCGCAATTCGGATAAATTGTCAGCTCTTTAGCGTTTGGATCATAAACAATTTTATCACCCGGTAAGCCAATAACCCGTTTTACATAGTCAATTGTTGGATTTTCTGGATATTTAAATACGGCAATATCACCACGCGCAGGTTTTCCCGTTTTAATTAACGTCGTTTGCGTAATGGGATCTTTTAGACCATAAGCAAACTTCTCAACCAGCATAAAATCCCCAACCAACAACGTTGGCATCATTGACCCAGATGGAATTTGAAAGGGTTCATAAATAAATGAACGAACCACCAATACAATCGCTAATACTGGGAAAATCGAGGAGCCTGTTTCAACCCACGATGGACGGCGTACAGCTTTATCCATCTCATCTTGAGTTAATGAGCCTTGACTCACTTCCTGTATATGTTTGAGCTTTTTCTTCCGCTCAGGCGAAAATTTAAAGCGATCTAAACACCAAATAATCCCCGTAATCACTGTCGCCAGTGTTAGGATCAAGGCAAAGGTGTTAGCCATTGAGACTCCTTGTAATTTTAGTTGTCTTTACCAACATGCAAAATAGCGAGGAAAGCTTCTTGAGGTAATTCAACATTACCCACTTGCTTCATGCGCTTCTTACCTTCCTTCTGCTTCTGCAACAGTTTCTTCTTACGGCTAACATCACCACCATAACATTTAGCCAGTACGTTTTTACGCAATTGTTTAACGGTAGAGCGAGCAATAATATGGTTACCAATTGCAGCTTGGATCGCGATATCAAACTGTTGACGAGGGATTAAATCCTTCATTTTTTCAACCAATTCACGACCACGATACTGTGAGTTAGCTCGGTGAGTGATCAATGCCAAGGCATCCACACGCTCGCCGTTGATCATAACATCAACACGAACCATGTCTGACGTTTGGAAACGCTTAAATGCATAATCCAAAGAAGCATAACCACGAGATGTTGATTTCAAGCGATCGAAGAAATCCAATACCACTTCTGACATTGGAATATCATACGTTAATGAAACTTGATTACCATGATAGACCATATTTGTCTGAACGCCGCGTTTTTCCACACAAAGTGTAATAACGTTGCCAAGATACTCTTTAGGCATCAGCATGTGACATTCAGCAATTGGCTCACGCAACTCTTCGATATTATTCAATGGTGGCAACTTAGCGGGGCTATCGACATAAACGATTTCACCGTTCGTTTGCACAACTTCATACACAACGGTCGGAGCCGTGGTGATCAGATCTAAATTGTATTCACGCTCTAAGCGCTCTTGAATGATCTCCATATGCAGCAGGCCAAGGAACCCGCAACGGAATCCGAAGCCAAGAGCACTAGAGGTTTCAGGCTCATAAAAGAGTGACGCATCATTCAAGCTCAACTTGCCTAGTGCATCACGGAATGCTTCATAATCGTCTGAACTGACTGGGAATAAACCTGCATAAACTTGAGGTTTAACTTTTTTAAACCCAGGTAATGCTTTATCAGCAGGATTACGAGCGCCCGTTAAAGTATCCCCGACAGGTGCCCCTGTGATATCTTTAATCGCACACACTAACCAACCAACTTCACCGCAACTGAGAGAGTCGCGATCAATTTGTTTTGGTGTGAAAATACCAAGACGATCCGCGTTGTACACTTGGCCCGTGCTCATCACCTTAATTTTATCGCCTTTGCGTAACGTACCGTTTTTAATACGGATAAGTGATACAACACCTAAATAATTATCAAACCATGAGTCGATAATAAGCGCCTGTAAAGGTGCCTCTGCGTCACCTTCTGGCGCAGGGATAGATTGCACTAAACGCTCAATAACATCTTGAACGCCAATCCCCGTTTTTGCCGAGCAACGTACCGCATCATGCGCATCAATGCCCACAATATCTTCAATTTCTTCTGCAACGCGTTCAGGATCAGCCGCTGGTAAGTCGATTTTGTTCAACACAGGAACAACTTCAAGATCCATTTCAATCGCTGTATAGCAGTTAGCTAGCGTTTGAGCTTCAACCCCTTGCCCAGCATCAACAACGAGCAGCGCACCTTCACAGGCAGCTAATGAGCGTGATACTTCATAAGAGAAGTCAACGTGGCCTGGGGTATCGATAAAGTTCAATTGATAGGTCTCACCATCGGAGGCCTTATAATCCAGCGTCACACTTTGCGCTTTGATTGTAATTCCGCGTTCACGTTCTAAATCCATAGAGTCTAGAACCTGAGCCGCCATTTCTCTGTCCGTTAAACCACCACAAATCTGAATAATACGGTCAGACAACGTGGATTTACCATGGTCGATGTGAGCAATGATAGAAAAGTTTCTTATGTTATTGATTTTCAAGGTAATATCTTCTTTTAAATTGCCTACAAAATCAGCTCTGCATAAATAGGTATCGCAGAACTAAAATGCTATGATTATCACAAGATTACTAATTAGCTGCATTTTACATAGAAGATCTCTGTAACACAAAGGTTCAATGTAAAACAACTGTAAACTATGCGGGTTTTTGCTAGATAGGAGCGCTGAACTCGCCAAACCGCCTATCAAGCAAGGCGGTTTCACTCAGCAATCAACTTGAACTGACAGTTCGTTGGGGGGTAAGCCTATTTGTAAGATAACTGGTTGAAATGCAGTCTCATCCCGCCAATAAGAGGCGATTTTACGCGCTAAAAAGAAGCCTAAAAAGCCACCAGCGACACCAGAAAGAGCAACCCAGAATTGTTCAAACCCCGCTAATTGTACTAACGCTGCAACCAGAAATAGGCCAATCAACGGGGTTAAATAAACGAGCATAGCAGAGCGCAGCAAACTCCCTTCAGGAATTCCAACCTCCACTTTTTGCCCAACAACTAAAGGTTGCTCAATGTCAACTTCGAGCTGATGTTCGGTATTTGGCCCTATTTTACTCAATGCGTACGAACCACATGCCGCGCGCGCGCTACAGCTACCACACCCAGAAGAAGCCCCATAACGCAATAACGCCCTTCCTTGGTGCCAACGAATAACTGTTGCCCACTCTTTTATCATCATCTACTCCTGAAAACGAATGCTTGCAGCGACTTGCTGTGCCGTTGATAACGGCAGTTCACCTATTATGGTAATCACATTTTGTTTCTGAGTCATTGTATAAATTGTGCGGCGGCCATTTTGGACTGGTTGTTCTAAAGGCAAGCCTTGCTCAGCTTTAGTGACATTAACCGAAAAAGTGAATAAGCCATCACTAAATAATGCGCTCTCTACCTCATCATTTTCGGCAAGTTTACGTTTTGAACGAGAGACTTCTTCAAACCCAGGAGGTAAAAGTCCAACACGCCATTTAAATGACGGACGATTATCCTGAGGGGAGACTAGCAGCGGTGGTAAATTAATCTTACTTAAATTCACCAGAGAGTCATTCACCGTTTTGCTGTCTAGCACTGTTGAAATGACGCGAAACTGTTCTAACGTTTGGTTATTGTTATCTAAGAGATCGACCCGTAATGGCAACTTATTTTCTTCATCAATCAGAAGAACATAATTAAAACGAGAGTTATCTTTAGAAATAATGCGAATGACGAGTGAAGGCTTATCACCGATATGGGTTCGCCCCGCATCGATAAAATTATAGTACGGTTTGATTTTGTCATAATCAGCAAATAATACCGAAGGCAAATTATCGACAATATGCTTCCCATTTAAGCTGAAGGCATCAAAACCGGGTTCAAAATAACTGATCCTTTCCCCTTTTTGCACTATTTCACGCCGCGTAGAATCCATTTGGATCATTTGAGAGACAGGAACATTATTAATGATCCCATGTCGATAACGGACAGGCACGATGCTTCTGGGACTAAAGGACATAAAAGACATTTCGTAGGAAAGATTTTGGGCAGCGCTCCCCATCTCTTTAAAGAGAGCTTCGGCATCTTGTTGAGATGCCGAAGCTTGATTAGATAAAATCAGGCTGCCCGCCAGGCAGATGACGGATAACCACTTATTCATTAGCGCGCTTTAGCTCCAGCGGGTGCTGTAGTAATATCATCATTATCATGATATTGCTGATTAAGCATTGAACGTCTTTCAATTTCATATTGCTGTAGCATTGCATTTACACGCTGATTTTGTTGCTCAACTTGTTGCATTTGTTGCTCGTTACCAAAAAGTTGACCATCAGAGAAATTTAAACTCACAGGTGCGCCTGCTCCAACGGGAACGGTGTTAAACACAGGTTCATCAATCACCGATTCCGTTGAATTACTTTGATTATACTGCTGCACCCCAACGATAACAGCAAGGGATACACATGCTGCAACACCAATTTGGGTGATTTGACTTGCCCATGGACGAATTTTTTGCCAGAACGGCATCGCGCCCCATGTTGCAGGTTCAGGCTGTGACTCAACAACTACCTGAGGATTAATACGCACAACTTCATTCTCTAATGCTGCGGCGACTTTACCCGCTATGTCAAAATTGATGACATCAGGTGTGTCATTACGCAGAGTATCACGAATAAGATGATAGCTCTCCCAACGTTTTTGTAACGTTGAATCACATGAAATGGCATTTAACAGTTCTACATCTAGAACTTCGCCATCCATCATTGCGGAAAGTTTCTCTCTTTGCATGCCCGAATACCTTCAGTTAATTGCATCACAATTACAGTTTAATGCCCTGATTTCGCTATTTTTTGCACGTTATCTTGTGTTCCAAAAAACAATTCAATAAACACAAACATATTAGTGCTGCTGGATCAGTGGCTGTACTTTATTATCAATAGCTTCTCTTGCTCTAAAGATACGCGAACGCACGGTGCCTACAGGACAATCCATGATCTCGGCGATCTCTTCATAGCTTAAACCATCAAGTTCTCTGAGTGTTATTGCCATTTTTAAATCTTCAGGTAACGACTCAATGGTTCGAAAAACTACTTTCTTCAATTCATCAGACAACATTAAGTTCTCTGGGTTCGATATTTCTTTCAAAGCGCTTGCAGTTTCGTAGTTTTCTGCATCGCTTGCTTCAAGATCTGACGCGGGTGGGCGCCTATCTTGAGCGACTAAATAATTTTTAGCCGTGTTTACCGCAATACGATATAGCCAAGTATAAAAAGCACTATCACCGCGAAACGACCCTATCGCACGATAAGCTTTGATAAAAGACTCCTGAGCAACGTCAGGTACATCCGCTTGTGGTACATAACGGGAAACCAAGCTTGCAACTTTGTGCTGGTATTTTACAACCAGTAAGTTGAACGCTTTTTGATCGCCCTTTTGGACTTTTTCGACCAACATCTGGTCCGTTAGTTGCTCGCTCATTACTGGGAAAATCTCCCGCGCTCAGGCTGTAAATTTGTTAACTTGATCATGTCTCCCTTCCTAAAGCAAGCGTTACTTTGAGTAGTAAAAACAAGTGAAGTTCAATTTAATACATAAAAATAGTAAAAAATTGACAAAAAACCGTGTGACTACCGATAGAGGATCTAAGTGATCCTAATTAATTTATCGCTAATTTATACATTATTCTACGTATCACACCGCTTTATTTACCCTAAGTACCAAACCTGACTCAACCCCCTAGTAGATATACAAGGCTGAACGCTATTTCACAAATAGCATTGCCAAGCCTGATAGGCTAACATGAAACTTCCAATAGATACTATACTGTGACTGCTCTCTGCCGTAAACGGCTAGGCCTGCCACTTCTTAGGGCGCAACCGTCTGTATAACGGGTTTTATGCTGCCCCTTATGGGTAGAAACGACGAGTATATACAACATGCAAACACTTATGAACGATCCCACACAGCATTACACTGATATTCTGATTATTGGCAGCGGTGTCGCTGGGCTTTCCGCCGCTTTACGACTTGCTCCTTTTCATAAAGTTACTCTCCTAAGTAAAAGCACACTCAATGAAGGGGCTTCTTATTACGCACAAGGTGGAATCGCAGCCGTTTTCGATAATACCGACAGCATTGAATCCCATGTAGAAGATACTTTAATTGCAGGCGCAGGTATTTGTGAAAGAGAGGCCGTCGAATTTATCGCCTCGAATGCCAAAGAGTGCGTTTAGTGGTTAATTGATCAAGGCGTACTATTTGACACGGAAGTGACTGAAACAGGTGAAACCCAATATCACCTCACTCGCGAAGGTGGACACAGCCATCGCAGGATCCTTCATCATGCAGATGCAACTGGCAAAGAGGTTGAAACGACTCTCGTCAATCTCGCTTTTGCGCATCCGAATATCCATGTTAAAGAGCGCTATAATGCGGTTGATCTCATTCGCTCCGATAAGATCGGATTAGCAGGCGAAAGCCGTATTGTCGGTGCCTATGTTTGGAATCGGCAAAAAGAGCACGTTGAAACGATCCGAGCAAAAATCGTTGTTTTGGCTACAGGCGGCGCCGCAAAAGTCTATCAATACACAACAAATCCCGACATCTCTTCTGGGGATGGCATTGCGATGGCATGGCGTATTGGATGTAGTGTCGCTAACTTAGAATTCAATCAATTTCATCCAACCTGCCTCTTTCATCCGCAAGCTCGCAATTTTCTATTAACGGAAGCGTTACGTGGTGAAGGAGCCTATTTGAAACGCCCTGATGGAAGCCGTTTCATGCCCGACTATGATCCACGCTGTGAATTAGCGCCGAGAGACATTGTTGCGAGAGCGATCGATCATGAAATGAAACGCTTAGGTGCTGATTGCATGTACCTTGATATTAGCCATAAACCCGCTGATTTTATTCAAAGCCACTTTCCTACCATCTATGAAAAACTGATAACACTTGGTTTGGATCTGACGAAAGAGCCGATCCCCATTGTACCCGCAGCCCATTACACATGTGGCGGTGTCAGCGTCGATCAAAACGGTATGACCGATATCCCCAACCTTTATGCCATTGGTGAAGTCAGTTATACAGGGTTACACGGAGCCAACCGCATGGCATCTAACTCGCTGTTAGAGTGCCTCGTTTACGGATGGTCCGCCTCACAGCATATTTGCCATGCGATCACGCAGATCGAGGATATTCCCGTTCTCCCTGAATGGGATGATAGCCGTGTACACAACTCAGATGAGCAAGTTGTGATTCAACATAACTGGCATGAGCTACGCCTATTTATGTGGGATTATATGGGGATCGTACGAACCACTAAGCGTTTAGAACGCGCCTTGCGACGCATCCATTTGTTACAGCAAGAAATTCACGACTATTATGCCAATTTCCGTATTTCTAATAACTTACTTGAACTGAGAAACCTCGTCCAAGTGGCTGAACTGATGGTTCGCTGCGCTTTAGAGCGTAAAGAGAGCCGCGGGCTACACTATACGTTAGACTACCCTGATCTACTGGAGCATTCAGGCCCCACCGTACTCAAACCGTAATCTCATACCTAGCCAACCTGAGGGTTGGCTATTAATATTTCAAATAAAAATCCCGAATAAGCCGCTGAAAGTCTTCAGTATAGATGTTATTGTCTGCTTCTTTTAACACTAACGTTGAAATTTCTGGCTCAACTAATTCCCGCTTTAATCCCAACAACATACGGTGAAATGGCGTCGTTGCTTTATCTCGAATATTAACGCGATAAGCAGTAAACCAGCCATTACGATGCGCCATAAGCTCAACTTTTTCACCGACATCATAGGGTAATACAAGGCAAAATAGGCCATCTGTGGTTAAACAATCCATCGCACTATCTAATAATGCCTGATGGGTTAACGTCGCGGTATAGCGAGCTTGCTCTCGTTGTTCACTACTGCATGATACTGATGGCTCAAAATAAGGTGGATTACTGACAATCAAATCATACGCTTTTTGCCTTGATACACTAAACTGCGTTATATCTTGCTCAAAAATCTGTAGCCTCTCTCCCCACTTTGACTCAGCGAAATTCTCCTGTGCCTGTTGAGCCGCTGCTTTATCTAGTTCAACAGCATCAACGGTCATTTGCTGATTGCGTTGTGCGAGCATTAGCGCAATGAGTCCACTGCCGCTCCCTATATCTAACGCCTTTTTAGCCTGCTGAACAGGTGCCCATGCGCCAAGTAATACTCCATCGGTTCCGACTTTCATAGCGCAACGGTCATGACCAACAAAAAACTGCTTAAAGGTAAAACCACCTTTGCGATAGCTTTTTTTCACGTTATTCAACCACTCTAAATCGTATATTAATCAATCAATCTTTCATTATGTGACAATTTAAGAATGCAAATTTTACACTTTTTCTACAAAATAATTCTCACATTATGAGAATATTATTTGAGCATCAAAATTTTTACTGCTAAGTTCGAAAAAAAGGGGATACCATGAACAGTATTAACAGGACATTGAATATTTTATCTTACATCACTGCAAGCGCGGCTCCGGTAACTCCGCAAGTGATTTCTAACGCATTAAATATTCCAGTTTCTACTGTTTATCGATTATTAGCCATTCTCATAAATTGGGAATTTGTGACCCATGCAAAACAATATGGCACTTACACTGTTGGTGCGCAGAGTATCAAAACTCAAGAAAAATACTATCACCACAGCTTACTCATGAATTCATCCCAACTAGAACTCCAAGCTCTGAGTAAAAAGACCCAAGAAACGGTCGCTATTATTACATCAAACCTATGTGAAACTATCTGTGTTGACATGATTGAGAGTTCACAAGCCTTACGCTGCTCTTTTGTCATTGGCCGTGGTAATACTCTAATTAAAGGCGCTAGCGCGAAAACCTTGCTCGCCTTTCGAGATGAAGACTACCAATCATTAGTATTTGAAACTCATAAAGAACAGTTACTCTCCCCTGAAAGTATAACGCAATTAAAAAATGCACTGATGCAAATCCGCCAGCAAGGATATGGCGTTTCATGCAGTGAAATAGATGAAGGAGTCTTAGGCGTTTCAGCCCCTATTTTTAAAGGAAACGATGTGATTGCCGTCGTCTCTGTGATGGCACCTGAATTTCGTTCAACCCATCGAGTTGACGAGTTTATCTCTGAGACCTGCAAAGCAGCTCATAACATGACTAAACTAATTAATATGGAGTAATTATGGCAGCACCTTTTATCTGGCAAGGCCGTACTGATGGTGATACTGAGGAGCACCTACGTATCCATCAAGTCATGAATAAAAATACCCCTGCACAGTTTGCTTTAATTGGTTTTGCATCTGACGAAGGCGTTAGGCGCAATAAAGGACGGCTCGGTGCCAAAGCAGGACCTGATGCAATCCGTCAGCAGTTGGCTGGCCTTCCGATACATCACCCCTTGTCCATCCGGGATGCCGGCACTGTTCGCTGTGACGATGGCGATTTAGAAGCAGCGCAACGTCGTCTTTCGGATGAACTTATCAATATTTTATCATCAAATCAGACCCCCATTGTTTTAGGTGGCGGTCATGAAGTGGCTTTTGCCAGCTTTCAAGGACTGTTTGACTTCATCGCTCAAACCCAGCCTACAAAAACAATAGGTATCATTAATTTTGATGCGCATTTTGATTTACGAACGGCACCTGAAGCCACTTCCGGCACACCTTTTTTACAATCGGCACACTTATGCCAGCAGCATCATCGCCCATTTAATTATCTCTGTTTAGGTATTGCTGATCATGGTAATACGAAAGTGTTATTTGATACGGCGGATAAATTAGGTTGCCAATATATTCGTGATAAAGAACTAAATCACAGTCAATTACCTAAGGCCATAGAGCGGCTTCAACAGTTTATTAATAACGTCGATTATTTATATGTAACCGTTGATCTGGATGTCTTTTCTGCCGCAATTGCGCCTGGAGTCAGCGCTCCCGCAGCGAAAGGGATCACTACTGAGATCTTTGATGAACTGTTTTCGGTGATTAAAGCCAGCAACAAAATTGCACTCTTTGATATTGCAGAGTGCAACCCAGAATTCGATATCGATAATCATACTTCAAAATTAGCAGCTTATTTGATTTACCAATTTTTATTCTAATAAACACAATAACGCGACTGATAAATCGCCCGTAGACTCAATTTGTAGCGATATAACAATAACAGTATTTGAAAAAATACTGACAAAAAATAAAGCGGCAATGATAGATCTCTAGCATGTTCTTCTTTAGTTAATCAGCTAAGTAGAAATAGGCTTTGGGATTTCAAAACTGTCGCTAGGCAGCGTACAAGCAACCTTTAAAGTATCAATAAGGATGCGGTTAGCCGCTAAAGACGACAAATTGCGAAAGCGGGCACACCGGGAAAATTATATGACATTACAACTAGACACATTATCTACACTCCTGCTTACTGTATTGTGCCTGCTTATGGGCATCCATTTAAAAAAACGTATCGAATGGCTACAACGTTTTTGTATCCCATCCCCAGTAATTGGTGGCTTCTTAGTAAGCCTGATTATTTGGGGGCTAAAATCCTTTAATTTAGCTGAAATCCAATTTGACACGAGTTTGCAAACCTTCTTAATGGTTGCCTTCTTTACCACGATTGGTATTGATGGCAGCTTTCGCATTCTCAAAAACGGCGGTAAGCTCCTGTTTATCTATCTGTTTATTTGCTGGTTTACAGTGATCTTCCAAGATACGTTTGGTGCCGGACTGGCGCATTTATTAGGCATTGACCCAGTCATTGGCGTTATGGCAGGTGGTGTTTCATTAACAGGAGGCCATGGCGGTGCAGCTGCATTTGGTCAAATGGCAGAAGGCTTAGGTGTGCAGTCAGCGACGGTTGCGGCGATTGCAGCGGCAACTTTTGGTTTAATCACCGGTAGCCTACTAGGCGGCCCCATTGCCTCTTTCCTGATTAAAAAATATAAGGTGACCATCCAAGCGGATGAGTCAGTGCAAAGCCCAAAAGTAACAGAGACCATTGCAGGTAAGATTGAGTCCATTGACGCTCATGCCTTTTTGAAAATGCTCGCTTTGGTACTCGGGATCATGGTAATTGGTCAATTCGCATCTGCACAATTTACCAAAGCAACGGGCTTCTCTTTGCCTAGCTATGTCGGTGCCATGATCATTGCGATTATTATTCGTAATATTAATGACCAAGTTAACCTATTTAAAATCAACCAAAAATCTGTTGATTTAATTTCTGAGGTCTCTCTCGGCCTATTCTTAACCATGGCAATGATGTCGCTAAAAATTTGGGAGCTCAAAGACGTTGCCTTACCACTCTTTATTATTCTATTCGCCCAAGTGGTTGTCCTCGTTCTATTGGTTGTATTCGTGATCTTTAAACTTTTAGGCAAAGATTACGATGCCGCTGTTATGTGTGCTGGATTAATGGGACATGGATTAGGAGCGACACCTAATGCAATGGCAAATATGTCCTCTGTGTGCGAACGCTATAAACATGTCTCAATGAAAGCGTTCATGATCGTTCCGCTAAGTGGTGCTGTTTTAATTGATTTAGTTGGTATCCCTTATCATACTTGGTTAATTAATATCCTCAGCTAACCCCCATCGCGTGCTTTTCACCTCGGAAAAGCACGCTTTCTGGCAATATCACTGCCCGTTGAAACTTAAAACAGGTACACTTTGCTAAAAGATCGATATTTTCTGATGAACAATTTGGCTAACCTGTTTATAATCAGCGCCCCAAATAGAGGTATATCATGACTGCAACCACATTTACTGAACTTGAACTCGATGAAAGCCTGATCAACGCGCTGGCAGACAAAGGCTATGAACGCCCAACTGCAATTCAGGCTGCCGCTATCCCTGCCGCAATGGATGGGCGTGACGTTTTAGGTTCAGCCCCTACTGGTACGGGTAAAACCGCCGCATTTTTGCTGCCAGCCATCCAACACTTACTTGACTTTCCAAGGAAAAAGTCCGGTCCTCCGCGAGTGCTGATATTAACACCAACGCGTGAGCTAGCCATGCAGGTTGCAGACCAAGCAAAAGAGTTATGTGCACATAACCATCTCGATATCGCTACGATTACAGGCGGTGTCGCGTATATGAACCATGCTGAAGTTTTTAGCGAAAACCAAGATATTGTTGTCGCGACAACAGGCCGCTTGCTTCAATACATCAAAGAAGAAAATTTTGACTGCCGCGCCGTTGAAATCCTGATCCTTGATGAAGCTGATCGCATGCTCGACATGGGCTTTGCCAATGATATTGAAACAATTGCAGGTGAAACACGCTGGCGTAAACAAACTATGCTGTTCTCTGCTACCCTTGAAGGCGAAGCTATTCGTGATTTTTCTGAACGACTGCTAGAAGATCCTGTTGAAATTGATGCCGAATCGTCACGTCGCGAACGTAAAAAAATACAACAGTTTTACTATCGTGCCGATAATTTAGAACACAAAACAGCCTTGTTGTGCCATCTGCTAAAACAAGAGGATGTGACTAAATCCATTGTTTTTGTTCGTAAGCGTGAGCGTGTCCGTGAAGTCGTACAATGGTTACGAGATGCAGGTATTGAGTCTTGTTATCTTGAAGGAGAAATGGCTCAAGCGAAACGCAATGAAGCCGTTCGTCGTTTAGTGACAGGGCAAGTCAAAGTACTCGTAGCGACCGATGTTGCATCGCGAGGACTTGATATCGATAATGTCAGTCATGTCTTTAACTTTGACATGTCGCGCACCGCTGATGTGTATCTCCACCGTATTGGTCGTACCGGTCGTGCAGGCCGCAAAGGCACCGCTATTTCACTGATAGAAGCTCATGACTATCCGCTGTTCGGTAAAGTCAGCCGTTATATTGAAGACTCCATTAAAATGCGAGTCATCGATAGTCTACGCCCAAGCACCAAAGCACCTTCAGAATCTATGATGAATAAACCAAAACCATCTAAGAAAGTGCTCGCAAAACGTAAAGAGAAAAAGAAAAAAGAAGAAGAGTCCAAAAAGAAAACCAAAGTTCGTCATCGTGACAAAAAGAACATTGGCAAACGCCGTAAACCAAATTCCTCTTCTACGACACCAACTCGCGATAACGCTGAATAATGCAACTAACGGGCTACGGCCCGTTTTTTATTGCATCATTATCATCTGCAATTTTTCACGCATTCTTTTTCCTTGCGCAGATAACATATCCACTTTAATCATATGGTTTACTAAAACATCACGGCAATCATACCCCTGATAGTTTTTAATACGCCAATCAGCACCTTGGCTCAGTAAAAACTCAGCAACTGATAATGCATGGCTCCCTAATGCATCATGTAACGATGTGTTACCTAAATCATCTACTGCGTTGATTTCTACCCCTTCAGCTAATAAAACTTCCAGTTGCTCTAACCTTCCTGACTGCGCCGCTAAATGCAAATAAGTTCGATTTTGTGGCAATGACGTTTTTCTGATTTCATCTGTATAAGCAGAACTCAGAAGAATTTTCATAAAGCGAGGATCAGTCGAACGAACGGCATACCCTAGTAGCTCATTAAAATTCGCTGGTTTATTTCTCATTGAAAGCAAGGTAGAAAATTCAGTCACATTGCCTTGCTTAATACTGTTTTCACAGCTGTTTTGCCAATCTGCCAGAGTGCTGTCATGACTCAATGCAAAATTGCAGCTAAATTCTTCTAACTGTGTATTAAAATCATCATTAACCATCGCCTGTTTATTTACCCACGGTGTAAAATGACACATCATTTTGAGAATTTTTGGCATCGTATGGGCGATAAAATTACGTGTTAACAGACGATGAGGGAGCCAATCCCGCCACGTTTTTTCCCCTTTATAGTAATCCAACACAATTTTGTTACCTAAGGCGGGAGGAAATGGCATCACTGACTGCAACAAATCTAACCAATCATAACGAACCACATAAAAGCGAACGAGACCATCCTTTGCCACTTGTTTTGCGGTCTCGTAATCCATACCAATCTGCTTGATAGTATTCGCAGAAACACCAGCAGAGCTAAAGGCGATGCAAGGTGTCTGGCTTGCAAGAGCTGCAAATGTGGCTAATCCGCCGCCTAAAGAGTGACCTATACAAATCATATTCCCTTTAGAGACCCGATGTAGAATGTTGGTTAAATTTACCGCTTGAAAATATTGCGGTTCAAAGTAGCCCAGCCCTTGTCGTAAATCAGCATAGAAATCAACGAGTTCATCAGAACCAGCAAAACTAATAATATACAAATCATTAAAGCGACAAATATTAGCTTCAAAACCTGTTGATTTATCGCGTAGTAAGCTTGGATCAATGCCAATTTCTTTGAGTTGCAGAGCATTAAGGCGCTCAACACCATGCAGATTTTTCCAATCTTTAAGATAGACCCCATAAGCAATTAACCCAATAAGATAATCATGCGATTGAGCATGTGGGCCTAAAAGTTGCTTTGGCGATAGCGTCTGCGTCCATTGATTTTGTTCAGAGCACAATGCCAATACACCACTTTTTCTCTGATAGATATTAATGCTTTCTTTAATTAACGATATTTCATTTAATGAGTTAGTTTGGATACTCTGATTGATAGAAGACATAGACTCTCCCCATTGAAGATGTGATAAGGGAGATCATTAAAGGCGAAATTTCAGCAGGGAAAAAGAATGTACTTTATTAGAGAAGAATAAAAAAGCCATTGAATTCAATGGCTTTTTGAATTAATTTTAAACTAATACTTCTACCTTGAACAATACAACAATTACAGGCTTTCAGTAAAAGTACGAGTGATCACGTCACGTTGTTGTTCTGGTGTCAGAGAGTTAAAACGCACTGCATAACCAGAAACACGAATTGTTAACTGTGGATATTTTTCAGGGTTTTTCACCGCATCTTCTAAGGTTTCACGGCTTAAAACGTTGACATTCAGGTGTTGACCACCTTCAACACGGACTGTTGGCTTAACTTCTAAAGGTACTTCACGGTACTCAAAAGCACCTAACTCATCCTTAGCAACAATTTGTCCTTCGTTATAATCTGCTTTTGCACAAACACAACGCGCTTCATTTTTCTCTTCATCAAGTAACCAAAAAGAGTTCAATAGCGCTGCATTGTCAGTTTTAGTAATTTGAATACCAGTAATCATGTCGACCTCCACGTTCGGGTAGGATTGGGATCAATCCACTCATTTGACTGCCAATAAAATATTTGGTCTAACCAATGTTTCTACACACTATATACCAGCTAGAACCCTCAGCTTCTTTGATATTTATCAACAATTTCAAGGGGTAATTAACCGTCATTCACCCAACACTATGTTTTAAATCAATTTTTATTATTTATAAAAATCAATTTTTTTAGTTATTTTTAAAAAAATTTTTAATCAAATAGACAAAAGCTCGCCTTTATCTCTTGGGTCTTAAACTGTAAGCTTATAGACATAATTTGTTTGTTATAGGAATTTTCATGTCAAACACACCTACTTGGCACGACGTCATTGGCTCAGAAAAAACACAGGCTTATTTTAAAGACACGCTTGCCTATGTGGCGAACGAACGTCAAAAAGGAAAAATTATTTATCCCCCACAGCAAGATGTGTTTAACGCCTTTAGATATACCGAGCTTGCCGATGTTAAAGTCGTCATTTTGGGTCAAGATCCTTATCATGGTCCGGGTCAAGCCCATGGCTTATCTTTTTCGGTTCTTCCGGGAATTAAGCCCCCTCCCTCATTGGTCAATATGTACAAAGAGTTAGAAAACGACATCCCTGGGTTTAAACGCCCCAATCATGGCTATCTGCTGAGTTGGGCGCAACAAGGGGTGCTCTTGTTAAATACAGTATTAACCGTAGAGCAAGGCAATGCGCACTCTCATGCCCATTTAGGGTGGGAAACTTTTACAGATAAAGTGATTGCTGCCATTAATGAGCATAGAGAAGGCGTTGTTTTCTTGTTGTGGGGTTCACATGCCCAAAAGAAAGGCCGTATCATTGATACTAAGCGCCATCATGTACTAAAAGCCCCTCACCCATCGCCGTTGTCAGCTCACCGGGGTTTTTTAGGTTGTGGGCACTTCTCACAAACGAATCAACTATTGCAGCAGCAAGGGCTTGAAGCCATCGATTGGACGCCTGTTATCGAAGCTTAACTTTTTGAGTGACAAAAAAACCGGGTCGCTATTGCTCACCCGGTTTCAATTTAGTTATGCGTTAATTACTTAGAAACGATAACCATTGCAGGTCTTAATAAGCGACCGTTTAAAAGATAACCTTTTTGCATCACATCAATCACTTGGTTTGGTTGATGGTCAGGCGATTCAACCATTGTCATTGCCTGATGGACTTCAGGGTTAAAGGCCACATTGGACTCACCAACGACTTCAATACCAAATTTCCCGACAGCACTTAAAAAGGTTTTAAGAGTTAAATCTAAGCCTTCTAACATTGCTTTTGATGTTTCGCTTTCATGATCAGCGGCATCAATAGCACGTTCTAAGTTATCAATCACGGGTAACAACTCATTTGAAAACTTTTCAAGCGCAAATTTATGCGCTTTTTCAATATCTTGCTCCGTACGACGACGGATATTTTCAATTTCAGCATGTGCACGTAGCATCGCTTCGCGCTCCACTTTTTGTGACGCTGCGAGTTGTTCTTCAAGCTCAGCAATACGCGCTGCTAACGCTTGTACTTCTGCCTGTGGATCCGCCTGCTGCGCTTCTTGCTCTTGCTCTAACTCCGACTTTTGCTCTTCATTTAGCTCAGGGGCTTGCTCATCATGCATGTTTTGTTCTTTACTACTCATGAATTTCTCCGCGTATTTAGCATTAATCCCATTTATTAGAGTATTATGGGGATATAAAACAGGGATTCAAGGGACGTCACGCAATGAGAGGCCAAAAAATTATGCGTAAGGGTAATAACACGCAAAAAACAAATTTTCGAACTATCGGTATTGTGGGGCATCCACGTCATCCCGAAGCTTTAGCGACCCATGAATTAATCTATAATTGGCTATTATCTAAAAACTATCATGCCATTATTGATAAACAAGTGGCCAAAGATTTAAAACTACAAAATGCGAACACAGGTAACCTTACAGAGATTGGTCAACAGGCTGATTTAGTTATTGTTGTTGGCGGTGACGGCAACATGCTAGGGGCTGCTAGAATTCTATCTCGCTACAATAATAAAGTGATTGGTGTTAACCGCGGGAACCTTGGATTTCTCACTGATCTTGACCCTGATAATGCTTTACAGCAATTATCTCGCGTGTTGGATGGCGAATATCATGAAGAACAACGTTTTTTGCTGGAAGCACAAGTAATAAAACCGAATCAGAAAGCACGAAAAAGTAGCGCAATTAATGAGGTGGTATTACACCCCGGTAAAGTCGCTCATATGATTGAATTCGAAGTGTACATTGATGATCGTTTTGCCTTTTCACAACGCTCTGATGGGTTAATTATCGCCACTCCGACAGGCTCGACAGCCTATTCACTCTCTGCTGGAGGGCCAATTCTCACACCAAATCTTGATGCAATTGTACTCGTCCCTATGTTCCCACATACGCTCTCTTCACGCCCATTAGTGATCAGCAGTGATAGTCGTATTCGCCTGAAATTTTTACGCAGTAATATTGATTATGAAGTGAGCTGTGATAGCCAAATCATGCTTCCTATACAAGATGGTGAAGAAGTCGTCATACAGCGTAGTAATAAAAGTTTAAATCTTATTCACCCAAAAGATTATAACTATTTCAATACGTTAAGCTCAAAATTAGGCTGGGCCAAAAAAACTTTCTAATTTTTTTCATCTGCCTCTTTACTGTATAAAAAAACAGGATACACTGTATACAAACACAGGTGTGTATTTTCACAGGAGAGCGCAGATGCTTACCCAACTTACCATTAATAATTTTGCTATCGTTCGTGATCTGGAAATCGATTTTCGTAGCGGTATGACCACAATTACAGGTGAAACTGGTGCAGGTAAATCTATCGCTATTGATGCACTTGGTCTCTGCTTAGGTAGCCGCGGCGATGCCAATATGGTACGTCCCGGCGCACAACGCGCTGACTTATGTGCACGCTTCTCCTTAGTGGATGCAGATATGGCTGCCAAGTGGCTCATTGAACATGAACTTGATAATCAAAGTGAATGTCTTTTACGGCGTACCATTACGTTAGATGGCCGTTCACGTGGTTTTATTAATGGTACAGCGGTGCCACTTTCACAGCTTCGTGAACTGGGCGCTCTGCTTATCCAAATCCATGGGCAACACGCACATCAGCTTTTACTCGATAATAACCATCAGAAATCACTGCTGGATGCCTATGCCAATCAACAAGAGCGTCTCTTACAAATGAAACACGCATGGCAAAAGTGGCATGATTCATGCCAACAGCTCGCCATGTTTCAAAAACAGATGCAAGAGCGTGAGTCGCGTCAACAGTTGCTTGATTATCATTTAAAAGAATTAGCTGAGTTTTCACCTGTTCAAGGTGAATTTGAAAGTATTGAGCAGGAATATAAGCAACTCGCTAATTACGGGCAGTTTTTAACGCTTGGGCAAAATGCCATGCAAATTATGTCCGAGAGTGATGATGCTAATATTTTGAGTTTACTCAACAGCGCCAAGCATGAATTAGCCGAGCTAGCATCCCTTGATACTAAATTTTCTAGTCTACTCGATATGCTAGAAGAAGCATCTATTCAAGTCAGCGAGGCAAGCGATGAGTTAAGGCATTATTGTGAGCAGTATGAATTGGATCCTAATCGCTTGTATGAACTTGAACAGCGTATATCAAAACAAATTAGCCTTGCTCGTAAACATCATATTATGCCAGAGGCATTACCTGAGCTTTATCAGCAGTTATTAGACGAACAAGAAAAAATAGCCAACCAAAATGAAGATTGTGAAATACTAAGTGAGCAAGTTCACCAAGATCATCAACATGCGATGGCTTGTGCTCAAGATCTGCACCAAGTTCGTTTAGAGTATGCTCAAGAACTGAGTCAACTGATCACTAATAGTATGCATCAACTTTCTATGCCTCATGGTCGGTTTACTATTGATGTTAAGTTTACCCCTGAGCATCTACAGCCAGATGGGGCAAGCAAGGTGGAGTTCAATGTCACAACAAACCCAGGGCAACCACATCAAGCACTTGCTAAAGTCGCTTCTGGAGGTGAATTATCACGTATCGCATTGGCTATTCAGGTGATCACAGCGAAAAAAATGGATACACCAGCACTGATTTTTGATGAAGTCGATGTCGGTATTAGCGGCCCAACGGCTGCTATTGTTGGGCGATTACTCCGTGAATTAGGTGAATCAACCCAAGTCATGTGTGTAACACATCTACCCCAAGTTGCAGGTTGTGGGCACCATCATTTTTATGTCAGTAAAGAAACGAACGGCATAGAAACCGAGACACATATGCAATTACTTGATAAAAAATCACGTTTACAAGAACTTGCACGTTTATTAGCAGGCAGTGAAGTGACCAAAAACACATTGGCAAATGCAAAAGAGTTACTTGCCGCATAAATTTTGACAACTTTTTTGCACTCCTATGGTCTTAGAGTCAATACGGAAGGTTTTAAAATGTATCAATGTCGATTATCATTGATGTTCTGACTCCAAAAGGAATGAGATATCCATGCGTTATAAACTGTTAACTGCTGCTGCACTATCACTCGCATTAATGTCATCAGGTTGTTCAATGATGGAGCGTCTGGTCTATCACCCTGACATTAACCAAGGTAATTACCTGACAGCGAAAGATGTTGCTAAGATACAAAAAGGAATGACTCAGCAACAGGTCGCGTATACTTTGGGCACACCAATGTTAACCGACCCGTTTGGTACTCAAACTTGGTATTATGTTTTCCGCCAAGAGCTTGGTCATGATCCCGTTAAGCAACAAACTTTGACTCTTAGCTTTGACCGTAATGGTATCCTGACTGATATCAAAAATGAGAAGGATCTTTCAGAGCAGGAATCTATGGAAGCAAAAGAAATTGAAAATGCACAGCCAGTATCTGCTGAGCCTGCTTCTAGCAACACTGAAGCTAGTGAACCTGTTTCAGAGCAGCCACAAACCGCAGCTCCCGCGACTAAAAAGATGCTAAGCAAATAAGCTTGTTAACTGATATTCGTTATCCACTTATTTGTTAATTAGCCTTACAATAGCTACCTGTCATCAATATAAAACAGGTAGTTATTGCTGCTTTAGGCTATCTAAAGAATTCTCAAACCTAGCACTAAATTGCGCTGCGATGAATACAATTAGCCACTTAGCCATTCAAAGTACGCACTATCAAAACCAAAAACTCTCAATTTGTTCAATAAAAGCTATTTTTACTGCTGCACTCTATTTGACTGGCATAATGAGTATCGCGTCTTACATTAATACCGTTTAATCCATCAAGGCACTCATCAACAGGTAATAAAAACTCTCAACTTAATGCAATAGTAAGAGTCTCCCCCCTATCCTCTATTACACTAATGCCATTGTCTCTAGTGCTAAGCTCTATTTCATTGGCGTTATTTCGCCAGTGTTCTTCTCATTACCAACAGCGCTTTCATAGAATGCTGTCAATATACTGCGCTTTTGTACTGGCATAATATATGCACCCAGACATGATAATAGCAAAATTCTTTCATTTGGTTGAAAAGATACTGATTAAGCCGTAATACTACCAGCCCGATTAAACCATCCAAAAACAGGCAATAAAAAACCGAGCAAGTACTCGGTTTAATCACAAAAAAGAGAGTTATTTTTTACTATCTTTAGATTTTTCAGCCCGTTTACGGCGTAACTCTTTAGGATCAGCAATAAGAGGCCGATAAATTTCCACTCGGTCACCCTCATTCAACTTATCACTCAGTTTTGCAGGGCGACTATAAATACCCACCTTATTTTTTTTAAGGTCAATATCTGCCCGTAATGCAAGGATACCAGATGCCATTATTGCATCTTCAACTGTAGCACCTTCCAAAACCTTAACTGGTAATAGATATTGCTTCTCCGGCAAAGCATAAGTGACTTCAACATTTAGCTCAGACACTATAGATATCCTTCGCTCTCAACGTAAAAGCTTGTACCATGTTATTCGCAAGTTCTTTAAAGATTTTGCCAAATGCAAGTTCAATCAGCTTATTAGTAAACTCAAAATCAAGATGGAATTCTATCTTACAAGCATCTGGGCTTAGAGGTATAAAGCGCCATCCTCCCGTCAGTTTACTAAAAGGCCCTTCAACCAATTGCATATGGATACCCTTGTTATCCTCTAACACATTTTTGGTTACAAAGGTCTTACTGATACCTGCTTTTGAAACCTCAACAGAAGCGGTCATTTCATCATCACTATGACTAATCACCCGACTACCTACACATCCAGGCAAGAAGCTTGGATATGCAATGACATCATTAACAAGTTTATACATTTGTTCCGCGCTAAATGGGACTAACGCAGAGCGACTAATCTGTGGCATATCAATTCCTATCCCCAAAAACTGCCCATATAATACCACTATTGATTGGTTAAACAAAAAACAAAACGGATTAAGCACAATAATTGCACAATCGGCACATTTTTAAACACGGAAAGATTTATTTCACTTCAGCTTACAGTATAATGAACAAACTATGACAAAGAAAAAAGCTTATAAACCTGGTTCGGCAACTATTGCCCTAAACAAACGTGCTCGCCACGAGTATTCTATCGAAGATGAATTCGAGGCTGGCTTGTCCCTACAAGGTTGGGAAGTAAAATCGCTCCGTGCTGGTAAAGCGAACATTGGTGATAGCTATGTCCTGCTTAGGGATGGTGAAGCCTATTTATTTGGTGCGAATATCACACCTTTAAATGTTGCATCCTCTCACGTAGTTTGTGACCCAACACGCAGCAGAAAGTTGTTACTGAACCAACGAGAATTAGACACCCTTTATGGTCGCGTAAACCGTGAAGGTTATACTGTCGTTGCTCTTTCTTTATATTGGAAAAATGCTTGGTGCAAAGTCAAAATTGGCGTTGCAAAAGGTAAAAAAGCACACGACAAACGTTCTGATATTAAAGAACGCGAATGGAAACTAGATAAAGCACGTATAATGAAACATTCTAATCGCTAAGTTCTAGCTTTTTAGAGTATTTTTCTGTTATACTGCACTTAACAACTTGGGGCTGATTCTGGATTCGACGGGATTTGCGAAACCCAAGGTGCATGCCGAGGGGCGGTTGGCCTCGATAAAAGCCGCAAAAAAATAGTCGCAAACGACGAAAACTACGCACTAGCAGCTTAATAACCTGCATAGAGCCCTCTCTCCCTAGCCTCCGCTCTTAGGACGGGGATCAAGAGAGGTCAAACCCAAAAGAGATCGCGTGGATGCCTTGCCTGGGGTTGAAGCGTTAAATTTAATCAGGATAGTTTGTTGGTGGCGTGTCTGTCCGCAGCTGGCAAATGAATTTAAAGACTAGACTAAGCATGTAGTACCGAGGATGTAGAAATTTCGGACGCGGGTTCAACTCCCGCCAGCTCCACCAAATTATCTTCTAAGGACGTCCAAAGAAGACTGAAAAGCCCGCTAACTCAATGAGTTGCGGGCTTTTTTATGTCCTACGCTGTCCTATTTTATCCCACCCAAGCTAATTCCTTTAGGCCCATTGATAGGCCCAATGAAAAGAACTAACATCTTTGTTGGGCCTAAACGCATGGAGATTTTTCATGGCAAGAAAAACTAAGCCATTAACCGATACCGAAATCAAAGCAGCTAAACCGCAGGACAAGGACTATCAGTTGTATGATGGTGATGGACTCACACTGCTAATCAAATCTAGCGGAAGCAAGTTATGGCAATTCCGTTACTACCGCCCTTATACAAAACAAAGGACCAAACAAAGTTTTGGGGCCTACCCTGCTGTCACACTTTCAGATGCTAGAAAACTCAGAGCAGAGTCTCGCTCATTACTGGCAAAAGATATTGACCCTCAAGAATATCAGAAAGATCAAATAAGAAACTCTCAAGAGGCTAAAACCAATACCTTCCAACTTGTCGCTGAACGTTGGTGGGAAGTGAAGAAGTCCACTGTAACAGAAGACTACGGTAATGATATCTGGCGCTCACTTGAACGAGACGTGTTCCCTGCCATTGGTGACATCAGCGTTACTGATATCAAAGCGCATATATTGGTCCAAGCAATACAACCAGTTCAAGCTAGAGGTGCATTAGAAACTGTTCGTCGTCTTTGTCAGCGTATTAACGAAGTCATGATCTATGCTCAAAATACTGGCTTAATTGATGCCGTTCCAAGTATCAACATTGGTAAAGCTTTTGAAAAACCGAAGAAAAAGAATATGCCAAGTATTCCCCCTGATCAGCTACCAAAGCTCATGCAGACAATGCGTACAGCTAGTATTAGCCTATCCACTCGATGCTTGTTTATGTGGCAGCTGCTTACCATATCCCGCCCTGCCGAAGCCGCTGAAGCCCGTTGGGATGAGATCAACGTTGAAAACAAGGAATGGAAAATACCTGCTGCTAGAATGAAGATGAACCGAGAACATACAG
This sequence comes from Providencia sp. PROV189, assembly GCF_028480065.1. NCBI lineage: Bacteria > Pseudomonadati > Pseudomonadota > Gammaproteobacteria > Enterobacterales > Morganellaceae > Providencia > Providencia sp. PROV189. The sequence continues at coordinate 22,436 of NZ_JAMPOG010000001.1, read as the reverse complement.
TTCCGTTATCTGACGCAGCCTTAGCTATTTTAGAACTAATGAAACCATTCAGTGGTAATCGTGAGTTTATCTTTCCTAGCCGTATCAAGCCGACTCAACCGATGAATAGCCAAACCGTCAATGCTGCATTAAAACGCGCGGGATTCGGTGGTGTACTGGTCTCACACGGCCTTCGCTCAATTGCTAGCACCGCTCTCAATGAACAAAGCTTCCCACCTGACGTTATTGAAGCCGCCCTCGCCCACGTTGATAAAAATGAAGTTAGACGTGCCTATAATCGTAGTGATTACCTAGAGCAAAGACGCCCTATGATGCAATGGTGGGCTGATTTTATTGAAGAAGCTGACAGGGGAAGTATTATAGAAGGCGGGATAAGGGGGATATCATTAGTTGGGTAACTTACTGTATACCAGCTCAGATTTGAGCTGGTACTATAAGGGCACAGAACGATGCATCGACCAAATGTCAGCTTTGTGCCAGGATCGGACGTTATCCGAATTAGATTAATAATAGTTTTTATTGTGAATTCATAACTATCTGGGTTTTTTCTCTCTGGTTAACTGATAAAACTATATAAACTCGATAATTAAAATGAGTGTAAAAGTGATAAATGATCTTCCCAACCCGAAAGAAGGGAAAGTTCAGCCCATCAATTTATATCATTAAAAAAGGAATGTAGCATCATGGCTAGAAGAGACCCAAACAAGTCGGCGCGTAATAGAATAATTCAAAAAATCAAGGACGAGCTAAGGGATTTACTTCCATCTGTTTTGAATGATACAGGTGTAGAAAATGAGGCTTCACTAAATGCCAAAATAGGCAGTAAAACAGATGATTTTTTTGATTTAAAAACAGAAGTAATTCACTCCGATAATGAGTTTACTATCAAGTGGCTAAGTGGATTAAAACAAGCAATTGAAGGTGGCGCTGGACCTGCTTATGAATGGATTGATGAACAATCCAAAAGTAGTGTTAATTTTAAAAATTACTTATTACTATTTCTTAAAAGGAGTTTCTTAAAGCATTTTGATGAACTATCAAAGAACCGCCCCGATGAAGATGATTCAGAAATATGGATTGGTCAGCAAAATGCAAATTATGGCCTATTGGTTACACCACGATTCAAAAATGGGAAGTGGGAAAATGATCGGAGTGAGATTAGAGCTTTTAATCAGGGTTACTGGACGATAGGTCATGTATTAACCACCGGTTTAGTTATCCCCGGTCAAAACGAAAAGGTCAATTTTGATAGTGTTGAAAGTTACCTAACATTTTTCCGAAATGTATTAGTTCGCAATTCTGGGTCTAAATACGAGTATGAAATTTCCGGCTATTATAATAACTTTGTTAGAGACTCAGATGATCCTTTATCTGTTCCGTTGATGATCCCAGAGTTCAGGTATCGTGGACTGGAGAAGCAACATAAATATCGCTTAGACTTTATGATTACTAACCCTTATACATTAAATCGTGTAGGTTTTGAATTATCACCATGGTCTTCACATGGTTATCTTCATAAAATAAAAGGTCTAACACAAAAAGAAATTAATGAAATGGCTGCTGATAACTTTTCAAAGGAAATGTCGAAGCATAGAGAGTATTTTAATAAGCATGGGGTTTATACACTAATTTATCCAGATGACGAATTAGCAGATTGTAAAAAATTATTTAATAACAACATAGCCCCGCATTTAAAGCCTGAAAGACAGGGCACTCAGCTATCATTTATGATAATGGAAGAGTTTTTTTGACCATATATAGCAGGTGCAGACATAAGGAAATCACAATTAATGTTGTAGTTCAGGCTTCAGGCCTGTAATAAATAGTTGAAGCTTAACGTCCATTCCTCGCTAAAATCAGACCATTGAGCGCTGTTTGAGAACAGCTTAGTGCCAAAAGCGGACACTACAAACATCGCTGTGTGTGATTGAATGGGGTGACCTGTGTATACACAGGTCACCCCATATATTCAGGTTAATAGGTAATTTTACTTATATACGCTCCGCTTTTTCATAGGGATTACTAGATCACTGCTTGCTCGTCGCTACTTTATTGAGGCTCAGAAATAGGATTTGCTGAGTTCCACCATGTATTGAATGTTAGTCTTAAAGCTAGCCACCACGCATAAATAGCGAAAGGGGAATTGCATCCATCCTCATCCAATAGTCCATGAGCCAATTCGTTCCGCAAATTTGGACCAAAGGCGTTACAGAACAACGATTCGAACTCAAAGACGAGATCTTTACCAAATACTTGCTCGGCTTCTGGCAAACCCACCAACGTGCTCATGCCATTCTCGTTCTCAATTCCATCCTTGTCGAGGTTAGTGGTTTTGGTTCCTGCTTGCTTAAGATGCACTCGCACCAAGTGCTCAATCTGAGGGATCAGTAAATGAAGCGCGGTAACGAAATCACGTTCGTAACCTGCAAATAGTGCCTTGCCGAAAAGGCCAACTCGCTCTTTTGGCACAATGGGTGAATAGCGAGCTAACTCGATAAAATCGCTCTCGCGCAACCGATGCTCAAGCAAAAGTACTTCAAGGGCTGGCCAGATGTTGGCTTGAACCACAATACTCACTAAGATTCCATAGTCATGAATCATCTCGGCGCGAATTGCAATTTTGTCGTCCTCTGTCAATTCTCCACCGAGTCCCATCGCAGGGCGCTTAGCAATGACTCTGCCATCGCGACTCATCAAGGTTGCGGTAAACAGTGATTGCAAGGGATGCTGACGCATTCTTTCCAATGTACTGTTGCGCAGTTTTTCTGCATTCACGCCACGATGTAAGTTCGCAAATGCGAGCAACGCATTTTGTGCAGATTTTCCGGTGACGGATTCCCTCGCCTTTTCGATGTTCTGAGTGAGATCTACTTCAGAAGTTTGAATGAGCTCCATCTCTCCTATAGCTCTCTCACCCGAATTGTTTAGGTGGACTCGCAACTCGGCAATTCGCTCATCGACCTGATGTGCAGAGCGTTCGGCCCGAGGAATCGTTCTGTATATCTGAATGGCATTTTCGTAAAAGCTCGCTGCCACCATGTGGCTAGGGCTTTCCGATGCTACTCGCGCAACGGCTTCTTTGACCCACCCTTCAGCAACCAATACTGTCATTCCTGCAGCTTTGACCTCGTCAGGAATAGACTTATACCACTCGGCAGCAGCAGAAAAATACTCCCGCGCCTTATGCAAATCCCCTTCATCATCAAACTCGCGGGCCAACGTTTCTAGCTTCGTCGACACACCCGTTCGATGTGACCACCCCAAGCGGTTCGATTTTAGAAGGTCGGCCAACCAAACCCCAAGAAAACCGTCGTCTCGAATTGACGCATGAAACGCAGCAAAGATTTTCGTCTCAATTTGCTGGAGTCTATCTCCAGCGCCACCTTTAAGCATTCGAGCCAAGCTTATGGCACGAGGCCAACAGTCCCGACCTCCATGTATCCATGTATCAGTGTCTAGTGGAAGGCAGCAGTAAGCGTCGATAGCCTTCAAAGCGAATTCGATGTTACGAGGCTTACTCTTCAACCAGACCAAATCACTGAGTCGCGCCTTCAGCCAATCGTTGTCTACCTCATCAACGATCTCCGCAAAGAACAGAATATCTGAATCAGAAAAGTCCTCAGGGACGACTGACCTGCGGTCATGGAATACAGCAAAAGGCTTAAAGGGTTCATTAGGACTCGACGGTGAAAGCATCATCGAACAAGCATCTGCAAGCAACCATAATACCTTGCCGTGTTCAATTCGTCCTTGCTCAATGGCATCACGCGCAGCAACCGACAGCGCTTGCCACATCGCCGAATATCCTTCGCGGGCAGCTTGCGCAATTGAATCCTTCCAGTCTGACGTATTGAAGTCCTGAACCGAAATAGCCAAGTCCAACGGGTAACGTTCGTTCTTCATTATTTATCACCTTTGACCGATACAACATTCATCCGTAGTTCGTCGAAAATGTGTTTTAAATTTCCACAAATAATCTTGCCACTTCTGAGCCATCAGTTCCAAGAGTAAAGTCCACTTCTCGCTCAAACCTGAACCACCTAGGACACCTTAGGAAAAAGGTACAAGGAGTTTTTTTGCGATGAGAGAGACACAATTTGGATCTGGAATGCGCCTCTCAGGCACACCCGAAGAGTGCTTACTGATGTATGAAAAATCTGAACTCTCAAAAGGAGTGTGGAACTAAAACAGGCATGAATAATAAACTTCCGCTCCTCGCTCAGGCCTGACTATCCAATTTTAGCGGTCTGATTCTAAAAGGGGTGGATAGTAGCAAACGTCTAAATAACAGCCTGAACTTTCGATAGACATCGAGCAGTGACCACATTCCTTCTAACCGAATTACCTCTTCAGTTCTTGCCACATTACCCTTCAATATTCAAATCGTGTAAAGCAGATAATAACCTCAACTAAATCCATTGTTAGGTATAGAATATCTGCCAATTAAATATTAAACATGTGTGAAACATTATGGGATTATCAGTATTTCATCCTCAGCAAACCAACCGCTCTCCTTAATTCGAACCATTGCAGCGGTAGGATCGGATGACCAAAGCACTAAAGCGAGTGATTCTTGCGCCCTGCTACAAGTTACGTACAGTAAGCGTAAAGTCCGGTCAATAGTTGTTTCCTTACCCATCTCAACATTCTGTTTGTCCGTTTTACTTAGCTCCGTACCACCAAAAAACTTGTCGTAAGAAATAAGGAATCCACCTGCAAGTGAATCATCCATTACAACCATGACATGCTTGAACTCAGAACCTTTAACTACCTGATGTGTTGCAAGCTCTGAAATCCCTGCAAGGTAATTCCGATAGCACTTTAATTGTTTCCATGGGGCCGCAAACAGTGCACACCATCCACGCCGCATTCTTGTTTGTTTTGACTCATCCTCACCTCGTCTTGGAGCTGGAGGTGCTGGTGACTTATCGTCATAAGCCTCCTGGAGACGAGGATCTACTTCAAATAATTTTGCTTTTAAAACTGGTGCTAATACCTCAGCGACCGTTGACTCTGTGTTAGCACAAGCCAATGCAAATATCTCTATCGCCTCAAGCATTTCATCCATACGTTCTATTCTTGCGTCCGAGTCCTCTGGCATATTGTCCAAACCGCCATAACGTCGAAAAACTTCGGTAGCCTGGAACTCATTCACAATTCCTTCATTACTCACGCAGGCTTCTAAATGCCCAAGTTCATTAAGCAATGTTTGTACAGATGAAGGCCCCTTATTATCACCGCTGCCAGATGGAGCTGCTGAGTGAGGATCTAACAGAACCATTGCCTCATAAACATCAAGAAACGAGCCACGAGTGGCGACAAGCTTATGCTCAAGCGCAAGCAACTGATATTGGCCTTGATTCCAATCTGCTAAACCACTAATTTTAAACATTCGCTCAGCGCACAAGCGTTCACTAAGCACCTTATCTTCTGGACTTCGTGATGTATCCCCCAAAAAGAGCCGAACCGTTCCACCAGCTTTTTCCATTCGTGGATGTTGTGCTGAACCTTTTGTTGGTTGGGTTCTACCTTCCAGCTCAGTTTCCCAGATTTTATTAATCAGTGTGACTATCCGCCGCTGACTACGATGATTCATTTTTAATTCAGGTGTTGCCCAATTTTCAGGAACGATGCTCGGAAGATCTGCATGGCCATCTGTATAAATTCGTTGTCGATGATCTCCCAGCAAACCAAGAGTCAAATCTCGCTCCTGCTTTTCGGCAAGTAACATCAATGAGTCAAGTACACCTTTCATCGTGTCCTGCGACTCATCAATAAGTATGATTGGATGTCGATCTTTGAGAATGTTTTGAAGTGTTGGTTTATTCTGAAGCAACCACGCAGTTGCGTCCAGTACATAATTGTGTGGTAGAGCTCCAGGACCATACGTATTATGGTCGGGATGGTATATGAATACTTCTGTCGCTCGCAGAATTTCTATTTCATCTATAATTTCGTCGAGCGCGCGTTGTTTAGCTGCAGTTATACCTCTCGGTTTTGCTTCAGCCTCCGCTGTGTCTCTAGCAAGACGTGCTTCTTTTAATGCAATAAGAGCCTCACGGATATCATCGTTAAACCCGTTAATTAACTCCCAGCAAAATGAATGGATTGTAGACACACTGACTAAGTCATTATCCCCAAGACGTCTGTTGATGACAGCGACAGCATTCTTTGTGTACGTTACCACCCTAATCGAACGCCCGTACATCTGCAGGGACCGTGCCAATTGCCCACCCTTATCATGCTCAGTTACACCAGTTAGGCGACGTAATACTTCCACCAAAGTTCGTGTTTTACCAGAACCTGCCCCCGCAAAAAGGAAGTAGTTACGAGGTGGAGTATCTGTAAGGTAGCCGCAAATCTCTTCTACTACCCCTACATCGCGATCATTGCTATCAAGGATTGGTGAGTTAGTCATGCGCTACCTCCTTGCTTGGCTCAAGCTGTGTCTGGAGCCATTCCAATGCATCCTCAATATATTTGGGACAGACGATCGGCTCATCCAACGCAATCATTTCAAAGATGCTTGCGGCAAAGTCTCCTTTATTAAAAGCCCCATGCATTAGATTATGCAAAGCTGCGAGCAGATCTGGAATATTATCATTATCGGCAACCTTTCTAGCGACAGAGCCCAACGCCCCCTTCGGTGGTTTGATTTTCTTCCCATCACTATCGACTTTTTCATCAATCAGTTGCTTAAACCAAGGGATATTTCTAAGAATTAGAGAATCTTCAAAAGTACTTGGCCACTGACTATCAGCTTCGGTTACAGGCAATTGCCATGCGAAACGCACAGAACAATCAGCTACTTCGCTCCAGACAAGATGCTCATCTTTCGGGTTCTTGAAATCCTCAAGTTGCTGCAGCTTAGGATGCCATCCGCGAAGAGTCGGGTTCCCACATTGCAGCCCAGATTGTCCTGTATTAGCTACAGCAACCAAGATTGTAGTCGGCTCCCCATTTTTTTTAGGCTTACCTGGTTTTTCTTCAACTGGATCGATATCAGTAATAATTACAGTTGGAATACGGAGTCTTTCAACGAGAGACCTTAGCCGATGAGCATGGCTACCACCAATATCAAGGAAGGACAGATAGCGGTTGTTGAGTATTGGAAAATCTCTTTCAATGAAAAGAGGTAACAGCATACGCTCAGCAACCCCCTCGACAAAGATTGCAGCATTGGCAAATAAAAGGTCTGTATGCTGAACACGAAAATAACGCTCAGCAAATTGACGGGTCGTTTTATCATCACCAAAAACTTGACCAAGATTGACCACCTCAGTAGTAGGCATGATTTGTTTTTCACCCTTAGCAATACGGCGAACATATCGTAGCCGGTCAAAATTCTCAGCATGAGCTAAATGACTAGAATGAGTACTGATAATCAATTGGCTTTTAAGACCTAACTCATCGCTACCATTAGGGCTGATTAACTTATGTGCCTTACCCGGGAAAATGCGTTGTACCTGTACGTGCAAATGAGCCTCTGGTTCCTCAATCATAACCAGATGAACAGGTGCTGGAGCGCCCTTTTCAGGATTTAGACGAGCAGCTTTGAAAGAAACTAATTGGTAACTAAGGGATTGTAAATTCTGATAACCTAGCCCAATGGAATATTCTGGGAGAAGCTCTTCTAACGAATCCTTTTGCATACTGTATTGAACGGCTGTCCCATGGTCGAGTAATTCAGCTGCCTGTATACGCGTTCGGAAACGAATCTCTTGGGGATCATGCAAACCTGGGTACCCAAGCTCTTTAACCTCTTCTACCGATGGTCCAATAGCCTCATGAATCTTTTTATCCAGTTCCTGTTGTGCCTCAGCAATAGCTTTTATGAGATCAGCTCGATGCCCATGACCCGTTGCTGCCACATTTAGATGCTGTCGAGCAAATTTGAGAAGCTGATTAGAGAATAAACCTATGCGATGGGTGCCAGAAGCAGATCGGGAATCAGCTTCTTCACGACCAAGCCCACGCTGCGCAGCCACAAAGTCTACTTTTATGAGTTTCTGCAGATGTTTACGATCAATTGGGTTAGAGTCAGCATCTAGTATCTGGCTAACATAGGTCTTTATTCCGTCCAAAGGATTGTTATCGGCATCCAACTTATAGGCCCGAACTTGACCGAGTAGAGAAGGTTCTCGTAGCCAAAAATCAAGAAGATCAATTGGCCATACAAGTGAATCCTTTCCCATATTCTTCACTGGTATTCTCGCCAAGTGATACTTCCAAGCCAACTGCTTCAGATCTTCAATGTTAGTAGCAGGTTCCAGACGTAATCGGACACCTACTGCGCCACCTTTCCAGCTAAATTTTGATAGAAACGGAGAGACATAATGGAACATACCGGCCTTAGCATCGAACCATAGGTCCAGCGTTGGCATCGCCGAAAGTAAGGTTCCAAGTTGCTCTCCCCATTCATCTTCAGATGCGCCAGACGTAGACGGATCTTCCTCTAATACATCCCAAGCTCTTCCAAGTTCCCGCAATTTTGACCATTGAGAAATACTGATGTCAAAAGCACTAAATGATGCCCCATCTGCAAGAAAATGACGTAGAGCTGTTAGAATTGACGTTTTACCGCTGTTATTAGCACCTACTAGAATAGTAGTCTTAGGGTCAACATCCAGTTGAATTTTACCAAGCCGGCGGAACTGACAAAGCTCAATAAATCGAAGTGATATACACCCAGATAATGGTGTGGTGGTAGTTGCTTCTGACATTATAGTTCCTTTTTCAATCTACTATAGGGATGCCTAACCTTTAGTAATTCAGTACCACCTAACAAGCTCAGGCCTCTCTAATTTGAGACTATTAGCTTAGAATAATCATAACTAAACCAATAGTATATCAACATAGCTATCAAAACTGGTTTATTTAATCATACTCACTTAGATCTTTTCTTGGCATTTTTCTTTTTATACTTTCTGGTTATAGCTACTTCCTCCATGGCAGCTCTGACATCATCGTAATCTCTAGACCAATTGACAATTTTGTTAGTTAAATCATCATATTTGATCTCTATTTGTGGATATTTATTTTTTACTACTTCAATATACTCCCATAAATATTCTGCAATGCCCTTCGCTGCAACAGTTTTATTTTTCCATTTTAAAGGCCTAGGCTGCCATTCACCTAACAACTCACATGCTTTTTGTCTTATTTTAGCGTAGCCATCGCGCCTAGTTCGGATTCCCTTTTTAGCAGCCTCAGATCGCTGTCTATTCAATCGATTTAAATCTTCACTAAAATAACTATAGACGCCTAATCCAAAGATCTCACTTACCACTTCTAGACTTTGCATTAAACACTCAACAACGATAATTTTATGATCGAATGGGGAGTTTCTCTCATAAAAGTTCATCGCTAATTGAAAATTAACACTTGACCAAAATACACTGTTTAAAAGATAAACATTAACGCCTTTATCTTTATCATTAAATTTAAGATGCAGGCTCCTAACTCGTCTACGATAACTACCTACTGGGTCTTTATTATTTGATATTTTGGCGTATAGCTCTGTTGCATACTTTTTAACTTCATCATCTTCCCCATTTAACATGCCTAAAACTTTTAGCGTTGAATCAGCTTTTAAACCTCTCCACCCTCCTTTATTTATTTCATCATAAAATTGTGCCTGTTTAGTTTCAGTTGCCTTACAAACGACACGTATTAAATCAATTAAATCATCCACTTAAAACACCCTCAATATTATTTTTGCTTCCCCCATATTTTCTATCTCTAAGCTGCAATAGAATAGTTATTACAGAGTTAGACATAACTTAATAAATAGAGGAAATTACACTATGAATCAATCTAATATCATGATTCTTCGACTACCCACTGTAATCGAACGTATTGGTATCGGTCGTTCCACCATCTATGACTGGATCAACCCAACATCACCAAGGTATGACCCAACGTTTCCTAAACAAAAAAAATTAGGGAAACAATCTGTTGGTTGGATCGAATCCGAAATCAACGATTGGTTACTTCAACGAGAGTCAACTTAGCTAGTCATTATTTTATCATTAACGATATTAATGTTTTATTGAGAATGTTTATTATTGTGAAGAAGTTAAAGAAGTAAAACCAAAACTGGCCTAAATTATCGAATATTGACTATTCAATAACGTTAAAATTTATTTATAAAAAACTTAAGAGAGGATAACTATCATGTCTCAACGGATAACTATTACTGTAAAAAATGAAGACAGTTTAAAACAGATAGATGAGTACTGCTGTAAGCATAAAACTTCACGTTCATCTTTAATATCCAGTATATTAAAGAGTGCTTGCCCATTACTTTCAGAGATAAACCAATACACTCAATTAACTAACGAACTTGAAAGTAAATTATTTTCCCCTGATAAATCTGCAATGAATTATCAAGGGAAAGCATCGACATTTTCTTTAGCTGAACATCTTTTAGATATATGGCAAACGCACATAATAGAAAAAGGTATCATTATTGATCAACATGCTTATCCTCATGCATTTAAAAGTCCTAAAGTTGGCCTCAAAGAAAAAATAAGCATTCAAGAAGAACTAGAACACTATATTAGCGAACCCAATATTAAGAAAGCTATCTTTATTTATACTGATAGGCATGTTCACTATAAGCTACATAAAGCAGGTGGATTATCAAATACGATTTTAATTAAAAACACTGAGTATAAAAATTATGTTTTTGACTTTAATGGGATCATTAACATACCGATGAATGATATTGTTTTCTTTGGCACTGAAGAAGCGATAAAGAAAAGTAAGGTACAGTTAAAACATACCTATGAGGCTTTTATACCCATTTATCACACAAATCATCAGTGCATTCTAATTGGAGTTATTGATAGGAACAATGCCAACAGAAGAATAGACACAAGCTCAAACACCATAATCATAAACCCACTATAACAGGTCATTAATACGTTTTTTGATACCTAAGGGAATAAAATGAGCCATTATGCATATATCCGAGTAAGACATGATGACAGTGACGCCTTAGCAAATCTTGAGCAATACACACAGGAAATTGTCACGTTTTGCCCTGAGGTTAAGGATAATATCATCATTGAACGTCAATCATTGCTTGATGTGAAACTTCCTCCACCACAACTTATGGAGCATATTGACCATATTTTAACACCAGAAGACACTTTAATAACAAGGAGTCTCTATGATATAGGAAATAATACTCAGCAGGCTGCACAGATTTTATCTCGATGCCACGAACTTGGTATGGCTGTTATCATCCTTAATCAGTCTATCACGAATATATTTGAACAGAAATTTTTCTTGCTAGACGTACTGAATCTATTAAATGATTTAGAAGAAAGCTATGAAGCACTAAAACTAAGCAGGCGACATTACATTTCGTTATCCCAAAATAAGTCATTAGGTCGACCAGCAGGAAGTAAGTATAAGTATTATATTTACGAGCTGAAGTGCAAAGGATATAAACAGCAGGAGATAGCAAATAAACTTAATATTAGTCTTTCAACTATAAAGCGACACTGGAATAAAGATATTTTCGAATAGGGCTAACTCCAGAGTCATTAATTAATAGGAAATGCAGTTGCAGCGCGACTCTAAATATAGTTTTCGTGTTGGATAGGTATTATATATACCATCTATTATAACTAGCAAATAATAAAAATACAGCAGGGATACATTACATAAAAAACCACCAAGAAGACGATATCTAATTTAATAAAAAACCATTTTAAACCTTATTAGCTATAATTATACAAAAAGGGATAACGCAGCTCCTTTGCCCTATCCCTATATTACTTTAATCATATTAAAGGGTAAGTTAATATTACTCTAGGGAATACTCATGTCTAAAAATGAATATAATAAATTTTATCTAGAATGCATTGCTGATACATTGAATTATGCTTTAAAGGAATACTCTCGTATCACTGTAATACGAGTTGACCTTCACTTTCCGCCTATTATCGATAATGGAGATATGCCGACATGTTTCCCTTATTTAGAAGGAAGTCCTATATCCCGATTTACTGATTCCTTAAAGGCTAAACTTAAGCACGATCAACACCGTAAAAAGCTTCAAGGTAAACGTACTTTTGAAAACAACATGCGTTATATGTGGGTAAAAGAAATTGCAACCGCGACACTCCCTCACTACCATGTATTTTTAGTCTTCAATAAAGACGCATACTACCACTTAGGGGACTACAATTTGTCCGAGCCTAGTTTACGGACCATGATCACCACAGCTTGGTACAATGCATTACAGCTCGAATTTGATCCTTCTTTTGTTACAGGCACATTAATACACTACCCAGAAAACTGCCGATATTGCTTAAATAAACTTTCATCATCATTTTCTGACGATTACCAATTAGTCATGAAACGATTAAGTTATTTAGCAAAAGAATACTCCAAACAGTACAGTCCTGTCCGTCGTAGTTTAGGGCGTAGTCAGTATTGATATTTGTGGTGGCCTTAGGGCCACCTATACAACATATAGATATTAGTGACTACTCATACGGTGGAGCTAATACCTCGCGATTACCATTATGGTCTTGTTCACTGACTATGCCTTGCAATTCTAACTGCTCTACAATCATTGCGGCTCTGTTATAACCGATTCGGAACTGCCGCTGAATTCCTGAAATAGAAACCCGCTGTTTTTCTACAACAAACTCAACTGCTTGAACAAATAATGGGTCAAGCTCTTCATCTGACATACTTGTATTCTGGGCATCATCATAAAGATTAAGATAACTCGCGTTTCCCCATCGTTTGCAATAATCGACGGTATTCCTGATATCTAAATCACTCACATAAGTACCTTGGATCCTAGTCAGTTCAGATAAACTCGGTGATGCAAATAGCATATCCCCCAAACCAAATAGTGATTCGGCACCATATTGATCAAGGATTAAATTAGAATCAGCCCTAGACGACACAGAAAGAGCAATACGCGTAGGAATATTAATTCGAAGCTGTGAACCGATACCGGTGGATAAAGGGCTACGAGTCGTTAGTATTAGATGAATACCAACCGCATGACCTTGCTGGCTCAATAGAACTAACATTTCCCCTATTTGTTTATACTCGCCAATGAATTGAACGTAATCATCAACACAAACAACAATTTCAGGCTCACTACCTAAATAAGGATGCTCACTATAATTTTCATTAGGGTGCCAGAAGGGATCCGGTATAGGTCTACCTAACTCTTTCGCATTTGATATTACCTTATTGTAGCCACTCAAATTACGTTGATTTAATGCTCCAAATAATTTTTGTCTACGCTTTAACTCATTAACCAAAAACGTTAATGGTTTTATTGATTCAACGGGATCAGAAGCGGAAGGAAATAATAAGTGGGGTATATCATTGTATAAACTGAGTTCAAGCTGGCTTGTATCAAACATCACAAAGCGAACTTTATCCGGCGAGTTTCTATACAAAATGCTCATTATCAGTGAATGCATTAACATTGACTTGCCTCCGCGCGTCACGCCCGCAATCAGTAAATGCGGCATTTGAGCCAAATCCCAACCAACTGGATCCCCTATAATATCTTCTCCTAACATGATAGAAAGCGAAGACAACCCATTGTTTCCGCACCATTGATTAAAGCATTCAACAAAAGGCACCGCTCTACGGTAGGTATTGGTCACGCGCAATCCGATATAAGGTGTACCCACAATAAAATCAATAACTTTTATATCAATGACACTAAGGAAACGACACAATTCTGGCACTAACGCTGTCACTTGAGATGCTTTTATCCCTCTGCCCAGTTCGATTCTAAAGAGTGTAAATGTTGCACCTTCATCATAACCGACAACCTCACCTTTTATTTGGTATTGCAAAAAGCAAGATTCAATCGCTTGGGCCATTGAGTCTAGTTCTTGAGGTGACCAGCAAAGTTCAGAGGTATAAATAAATGGTTGCATCACTACTCTCTCCTAAACATGAAACAACCAGAAATACTAAAGGCGTTATTCACTTAGCTTTGTCAGTTGTTTTTCATTCGATACCCAAAATTTTAGATTTTTATAAATAAGATGACGCCAAGGTTCTCCTATTGGGCACTTAGGTTTACCAATAATAATAAGCTCATCTCCCTCTTGTAAGTTATTAAAATAATCATCTGTATGAGCATTTAATGACGGTACATAATGTATTACTTGTTTTTCAGCCGAATGGACAATGTACTTGTCCCCTTTGACTGTATAAAAATTTGAGCTATCAGTATCTATATGTTTGCTTGTTTCCTTCACGGTAAAAGCAATAGCGACGGGATGCTCAATTCCATCCCCTTTTTTATGCAAAATAGGATATCGACTTTCATCATAAAAAAAATTATTCCATTTGATTTTTTTGCCATTAAATTCGATAACGACAAGTTCAGATAACAGCTTTTTATCTGAACTCTCTTCTATTCTTTCCCAAATTTTTGCTATGCCTGCTGCAGAGTTAAAATAATTAGAAAGCCTTCTCTCAGATGCCTTATACTCTCGATTTTTACGCACTCTAACTTCACTATCACATTCATCTTCATACGCTTTTTTTGCTCGTTTGAAATCTGATTCAGCCTCTAACAATACATTCATCCGAAATGTGAATGTACCTTGCTCTGAAAGAAAAATATCTTTGGTATCTTCAATATTTGTAGACTTTGCAACCAATACTTCTACCGCCGTTCTAACATTATTTTTGCATGAAGCAGAATGTTCTTGATTAGGGCCTAAGCGTAAATATGGCGATATCGTTCTACCTAAACGCACAAAAGAATCCACCCAAGTCACATTCGCATCGCAATACTCACAAATAAGCCCATCTTTACTATCTTTTGTAATCGCAGAAATAGAAACCAATTGATCATCGTTTTTAGATTGTCTAGCAAAAAACATTTTTAAACCCTTTGCCATTATCCCCCCCCCTCCTGAATAATAAAGATTAATGCTGACCTCATTAACTAATAGTAACCATACCACTGATTCTTATAGTCCACCAAAAATACATAAGAAAATATAATATTTTTTCGTCAACTTATTGTTTACAATAATTACATATAAGTTAAAAAATCTCAGATATATATTATCTCTTTGAATAATCATAATTTTCTTTTATTTCAAGGAGTCATATGCCTCAGCAGTCTTACTTTAAACCCCTCTTATCAGCACTACCTCATTCATTCCAAACCTCTTTTTTTAACCAACTCAATCACCTAATTAGCTACTCTCCCACCATCGGCCTGATGGGTAAAACAGGGGCTGGAAAATCCAGCTTAATTAACGCACTATTCCAATCGCCCCTATCGCCTGTAAGTGATGTATCCGGCTGTACCCGCCAAGCCCAGAGTTTCACCATGGCGATGGGCTGCCATGTGATGACATTTATTGATTTACCCGGCGTAGGGGAAAGCCTTGAGCGAGATAGAGAATACCACCAGCTCTATCATAACTTATTGCCAGAACTGGATTTAATCATTTGGGTACTTAAAGCCGATGACAGAGCATGGTCTTCCGATGAACAGTGTTATCGCTTTCTCACTGAGCAATGTGGCTATCAACCTAAGCGATTTCTATTTGTGTTGAACCAAGCCGACAAAATAGAGCCTTGTCGTCAGTGGGATGAACTGTACCACCAGCCATCTCCCGAGCAAGTGGCTAACTTAGAATTGAAGCAGCAAGCCATGATAACAGCATTTAAGCCGCATCATCCTGTGATGACCGTTTCTGCGGCAGAAAGCTTTCAACTCACTGAATTAGCAGAGCAATTAATACAGGCGTTACCAGCGCAAGCCAGTAGCGGTGTCGCTAGGCAACTGAACAGCACTTACCGGACGCAATCTGTGGAAAATTCTGCATGTAACGATTTTGGACAATGCGTCAGTGATATCGTCGATACGCTGATAGACATCCTTCCCCTGCCTGTCTTGATAAAAAGCACTATTGGTACAGTCAAAAACAGCATCGTCTCCGTCGCTAAATCGCTGTGGAGCCTGTTCTTTTAGCTTCTTAAATTAACGCAACATTGATGACATCAAGCGCCAATCCTTAACGGGATTGGCGCTTTTTTATTTCTTTTTATTGGAGCATTAACTTATGAATCATTCAACCGAATCCGCTATTGCAATGACACTCGTCCCTGATGATCAACGCCTTGATTTTTGGTTCAACCATTTTGGTGCAGTAAAAGGTTGGGCCACCTTTGAAGTGGTCATCTTCACCACGATGGGTCAATTCTGCGACGAATATCATGGCGGTTACTGGGAGTACGGCTCGCTCAATAATGGCGGTGCCTTTATCTTCCCCGATATCAACGCAGACACTTTAACCCTATTCAACATGCACAACGGCAATGAAGCCACGGTGAGCCAAGAAGCGGCAGGGATTGTGGTGTGTCTGATCCTGTACAGCATCTGGTCATTCCAAACAGAAAGCGAAGTGATGTGTGACCGCTTTTATCAGCTGCGTGACTACGCTTCACAACATCCAGAATCCTCTGCCATTTTCCACTTAATTGATTAATCCGGAGTTTTATCATGAGTTTATTAGCTTCGCGTTTTGGCTCTGCTAACAGTATTCGCCGTGACCGTCCACTTACCATCGAAGAGTTATTCCGTACTGTACCGAGTGTGTTTTCTGAAGAAAAACACGATTCACGCAGTGAACGATATACTTATATTCCAACTATTACCTTACTCGATAGCCTGCAAAAAGAAGGCTTTTATCCGTTCTTTGCCTGTCAAACTCGTGTTCGTGATATCAGCCGTCGAGAGCACACCAAGCATATGTTGAGGCTGCGTCGTCATGACCAAATTACAGGCGTACAAGTGCCTGAAATCATCTTACTTAATAGCCATGATGGCTCAAGCAGCTACCAGATGTTACCGGGACTCTTTAGAGCCGTCTGTTCTAACGGTTTGGTGTGCGGTGATGTGTTAGGGGAAGTGCGAGTACCCCATAAAGGGGATGTGGTGGGGAAAGTGATTGAGGGGGCGTATGAGGTACTCGATACGTTTGAGCAAGTGGCTGAAAAACGCGAAAGTATGCAGTCGTTATTGTTACCCCCACCAGCCCAGCAAGCCTTTGCGGAAGCAGCGTTGACTTATCGCTTTGGTGAAGAACATCAACCCGTTACACGAGAGCAAGTTTTACAGCCTCGACGCGTTGAAGATAAGAAAGAAGACCTTTGGACGGTGTACCAACGTTTACAAGAGAACTTGATTAAAGGGGGATTATCAGGTCGTACCGCAAAAGGTAAACGTGCCCGAACTCGTTCGGTGAATGGGATTGATGGTGATATCAAACTCAATAAAGCGCTGTGGGTGATGGCGGATACCTTATTTAACCAACTCACTCCTCACCATCCCAACTAATTTTCCCGCCCTGACAGGTTGTGTCGTTACGCCTTACTTTCTTATCGTTCAAATAAAAAGCATAACGTTATTTATCAATGAATTACTTATAGTGTTTTTTCATTAAAATGCCTAATGAGAATTTTTCCCAACAGACATAAACTGTCAATCCCCTAAGTTAAACTCCCTCACTCCTGTAATTTCTAACTGTCTGTTATTGAGAGCAATACGTTATGTTTCAGACCAACCGAAAATATGACCGCATGGCTGTGCGACTCTCTGCGCTGATTGCCCGCTTAATGGCAGGCGAAAGCCTTGTGCTCTCGCATTTAGCCCAAGAGTTCAATGTTTCTGAACGCACGTTACAACGGGATTTACGTGAACGCTTGGCTTATCTGGGTGTAGAAGGTCGGCAAGGTTGTTATCGCTTGCCCATCAATACGCTAAAAGCTTACCGAGACAAAGATGTTCTTACCTTTGTGAAACAGATTGGGATGACTCGGTTGTTCCCGGGGCTAGACAGCCGCTTACTCGGGTTACTGTTAACTCAGCAACCCCATGCGCCTTGTTTGATTTGGCACCACGCCCATAAGATTTCGGCTTTACATGCCGACCATTTCTATCAATTGGTGTATGCCATTACCAGTAAGCAATCTATTAGCTTACTTACGCCTGAACGTCGTTTTAATCCACTACAACCCTATCAACTCATTTACCGTGAAGGTCAATGGTATTTACTGGCTGAATATCACCAGCAAGTCCATGTCTTGTTGTTGGAGGATATCCAGCAAGTTCAACCACTCAATATCCCTTTCACACCAAAAAACGAAGTAATGCAACTGTCACAACAAAACAGTTTTATCGCTGCCTTACCGCATTTTCGATTGATATCACAAGTAATTACCTCTCTTCCATCACACAAAGAAAGGAGCCGACCATGACGCTATTAACCCCACCAGCATCGCATCCCACACATTGCCCTCACTGTTCTTCTGAGCAAGATATCATTGCATGGGGCTCGGGCTGGATATGCCGCGATTGCGGTTACGAATGGGCCGTGCCTATTCAAAATCACCCTCACATCGTGAATTCATCATCACATAAGGAAGCTTAAAAATATGAACACCGTTTCACACTTACAACTGGGTTTTGAACGGATCGCTATCGTTATCAGTATGTTGTTATGCCTTTGGATCACTGGCGCATTGTTAACATATTTCCAGCTTATCGCCCTTATCATGAACCCGTATGGGATCACATTGATGTACTTCGTTTTATACCTCTTGGCTTTGGTTACCCCACAACTCTTGGCGCAATTAGGCCTATGGGTTTTGAGTGCTTTTAAGGGGGTTGACTATAAAATCCATTTCAACCCCAAATTAGTTGCCATTATCTCGTCCATCATTATCGGATTAGCCCTCTCTAGCCTACTGATTATCATGTCATCCGGTTGGCTATACGGTTTTACTGAAGGTATCGCCACCACGATATTACTGGTTGATTTGCTTATCGCCACTGGCACTGCCTTTTATCTTCATCGGCGAATTCGTCACTGGATTTCAGTGCGACTAAACCGTCAGTCATCACATTAACCATGATCAGCAATTTTTGTTGTGGATACCTTATTCACCATTCGCCAGATAACCATCGAATACGCCATATCAGGGAAAACCAAGCACCCATTAGACGGTGTTCATCAAGCGTCAATCTGACGTTTCTATTTATATTGATAGGAATTTATAATGAAAAAATATGTAGTTGTAACTGTATTGGCCTCACTGTGGTTGATGACATCACCCGCCTCTGCCACCAGCCAGCCCCCTAAAAATACCATTTGGGAATATAAAGGGGATGGCGGTAAAACCTTATGGCAAGTGTGTGGAAGCCAAAATAGTACCTGTAGGATTGTGGGCTCAACCAAGCATTATGTTGCTGTACTGAATCATAAATCTGCGTCAGGTTGTGCATTTGGTGATTTTTATATCGTGGCAAGAACTGACGGAAATTGGCAACAACGCGATACGGGCACTTGTAGCCCTAACGCCTACGTCCAAAAAGGAACCATTAATAATGGTCAGTACTCCTCAGTCGATATTGGTGTTGGCGGGACGATTGTAGCTCGTTACCCCATTGGGTATTGGAGTATGCAAAAAGAGTTCTCAGGCAAGAATCGACCGCGCTGGAAAGAAAAAGACCGTACTAAAGGTGGATTGCAAACCAATCAACAATAAATCTATATTCTCGCTACCATTACTTACGATAGCGAGGACAATACAAGATAACAAAAGGTAACGTAATGAATAAGATAAAAAGCCTATTTGCGATAGGACTATTGGCAGTCAGTGCATTTAGTTTGGCTGAAGAACAACAGCGTTATGCGAGCATCACACATACCAGCTCAAATTTTATTAACCAAGGCTACTGTGGTTACTCATTTACCCTCGATAATGGCGGTAGTCATATGGTTCTAGACCACGCGGAGTTTGGTGCGCTTGAACTCACGCTGCGAATGAAAGATGGAAAAGGAAAAGTATTAGGGGATACGGTACTGGAAGTGGAACCTTTTGGCGATTCTAGTGCAACGCGTGCCACCTTTGCAGGATTGGAAATTCCGTGTGAGGATGTTGCTGAATTTGAAGTGGTTAAAGCGGTGGAAGATCAGAATGGTCGTAAGGTTGAGTTACCGCTATCGATCTTTGAGGCTAGTAACCCAGAGTTGGCTAAGATGAGTGTGGCAAGGAAAAAATAATAATTTTTTAGCTATCTATCAAAATAACGAGTGGCAGATTGAATGATCTGCTATTTTTGTTTTTTTGGTTAGCCTGCTTTGCAAGTAGAAACATTTAAAGTTTTCATCAATTTTAAGATACATTTTTATTCCTGAGAAGGTACCGCACTAAGAATCGATAAGAAGTGATTGAGCAAAAAGTAAACCCAACCACATCACTAGACTTTAAAATACGATAAACGAGATTCTAATTATGAAAGTTTAACGATTTACTACCTAAGGAATCGGAAAATCGATAACAACCCAGTTTAATTTAGGTTAAGATTATTAAATAATTAAATAAAAACTAGTTAAATTTGGAGAAAATATGGAACATATGTCCCAGGAGCAAGTCGAGAAAATCAGAATACAAGCAACAGAAGATGTCTCATCTGCCCTCAACTCTCTGGAAAAGGATTACCCAGGAATTACTGAAGGGTTAGCTACTGTCTTGGGATCTAGCACAGGAGCTCTAGGCTCATTAGGAGCACTTTATTTTGGAGGTAAAGTCGTCGGTTTATCTGCTGCTGGAATAACTTCTGGCTTATCCGCAGCAGGGGCGCTTGTGGGTGGAGGTATGGTTGCAGGAATAGGAGTTCTTGCTGCACCTGTGGCAATCCTCGGTGTTGGTGCATATGCAATTGCTAAGAAGAAGAAAAATGCAAAACTAGCTGCAGCTTTGGGTACTGCAATACAAAAGCTTTATGATGTACAAGAAAGACTTATAAAAAATGCTGAATACTTCAAAGAAGAAATAGCAAGCATTAAGGCGACAATAGATCTTCTTACAAAGAAAAAGCCATAATGAAAAAAGCCTCATATCAGAAAGAGCTGAAAGCAATAAAGCTTTTACAGGAAAGGTCATCAGAAATATCTATGACCCATGAGTTAATAAATACTGATTTAGAGTCAATAAAGGCAGCATTGTCAGGACTAATAGATAACCAAGAGGTTCTGAACTCCCCTGATTTTATTAAGAATAAGAAGAAGCACCTAGAGTCTATGTCAGGTATTGGTCAGTTGAAGGATTCTAGCTTAGAACAAATCCATAGTACGGCTGAAAGCAATTATAAAGATAGGATTTCATTAAGTGATGTATTAACCGAGCAGGATTCATTTGAAATTAATAATAAAATTAATTTGCGAGTAGAAGCATTTAATAACCAATATGGGCTGGATAGGTGGGACTATGCAATTGCAGGCTCGTGCGGCCTTTTTGCTGCGATGTTAGATATTTTATGCGTTAAAGCTCCACCTAAACCGACTGTAAAATGGGAGCAAGAAGTTGATGGTGTATTCAATAAATGGGTTCAACAAGCGTTCAACAAGATTATTCCTCCTGATTTAAGTAATGCACTCAGTAAGGCCAACCCAATTGGTGCACCAGACTCATCAACTATTGCTGACCTTGTTGGTGCACCACCAATATCCATAAATCCACTCAATCATAGGCTGAAATCTTTAGCCCATGACCCAATTTTGGGATTCATATTTGGTGTCATCGATATGCTAAATGGAACTTGCACCGTTGTGACTAATGGCACCATAAAAAGTATTCCTAGTACAAAGCCACCAACAGAAGGAAGTGTTTTTCAGCTTCTGGGAAGAATGCTAGGACATTTGCTTTCAGATGTTAATGCACCTTCTGCGAAAGGCAATCGAGGAATGGGATTACCCGCACCTTTCATGGGTATCCTACGCATGTTTGAAGGGATACCTGTGGGCAATTCAAACTTTGGAAAGCAAATAGAGTCTATGTATGTAAATGGATATGACTTTAGGCAATTCGTTGTTACCAGCATTCCAATGACAATAATGGAAGTAATGCTGCGAGCTTTTTATGTTATAAAACAAATGAAATTGTACGATAGGCCTTTTGGTGAATCAATCATGGATACAATGCCATTAAAAATAAACCCTCGCTTCAGAATAGTGCTCGCTTTAGCTTATGGGACTAGTAGCTCAATTAATGCAGGAAAAATGTATATTACAAAGAATATTTTGAATGCTAATTATGCTTCATGGCTAGGATTGGCTTGGAATGGTTTTCATGCACTTAAATGGGTTGCTTTTGACCGTCACCTCAAATTATGGGATGGCATTTCCCAAAGAGAAATTGACGATATGCAACAGATAATTATTGATCTGGATACTTTATCTGAGAGAGCCTCACGACTTCCGATATAAAAACAAGATATCCAACAAAGCTATTAAATTCAAGCTGAAGTGGTCAACTATCATTAATCGCTCCTGCATAGTACCACTTATGTTAGCGTTAATATTAGGGCTCTAAACCGCTCGCATACTGAACTCAAAGGGCAG